>CAYVGI010000058.1:0-28370 GCA_964451095.1 uncultured Anaerolineaceae bacterium | reverse complement strand
GCCAATGTGCTGCGCGTAGCCGATCATCTGAAAGCTGAGTTGCTGTAATTGAAGTTCTGATTCACACCATAGAAGAGTACATGACTCTCGTTGGTGTCATCTTCGACGTGATTGGTGTTATTGCCATCGTCATCGGCTTTGGCGTTGCGACGGCAAATTTTATGCGCCGCAGCGGCGCAGAGGACCGCGTTCAGACCTATCGTATGGAATTGGGACGTGCACTCATTCTGTGCCTGGAAATTCTGGTGGCAGCGGACATCATCCGCACGGTTGCAGTTGCCCCCACGGTCAACAATTTACTGGGACTGGGGTTGCTGGTCATCATCCGCACGTTTTTGAGTTGGACACTTGAGGTTGAAGTCGATGGGCGGTTCCCGTGGCAGCGTGAGCCGGAAACGGAAGAACAGGGGTAAAACCGTATGCGCGACTTGAAGGACAAGGTAGTTTTCGTGACCGGGTCTGCGCGGCGGGTAGGGCGGGCAATCGCGTTGGCATTCGCACAGCAGGGCGCAAACCTGGTGATTCATCATGCTAGCCCCAGCAGCGAATCCGATGCGATGTCTGCTGCGGAGGAGGTTCGGCAGCACGGCGGGGATGCGCTTGTCGTCAGTGGCAACCAGGGCAATAGCAGTGATGTGGCAACCATCTTCGAGCAAGTTAAGTCACACTACGGCAGGCTGGATGTTATGGTCAACAGTGCCGCAATCTTCAAACGCACAGACTTTCTCGACATCAGCGAGGACGAGTGGGACTTGGTGATGAACATCAACCTCAAAGGACCTTTCTTGCTCACGCAGCACGCCGCCAACCTGATGAAGGACAACGGTGGCGGTGTGATCATCAACATCAGCGATAACAGCGGCTTAAACCCATGGGCGTCACGCCCGCATCACAGCATCAGCAAGGCGGGCGTCATCATGCTCACGCAGGTGAGCGCCCTGTCGCTGGCGGCGCACAACATTCGCGTCAACTGTGTTGTGCCGGGTCCTGTGCTGGTACCGGCAGGCGCAGACGAGTCGGTACTTGACGAGATTGCAGAAGCGCTCCCGGTGGGGCACATTGGCAATCCCGGCAACATCGCTGACGCTTGCATTTTCTTAGCAAACAACGACTTTGCAACCGGAACAATTCTACGTGTTGACGGCGGCGAAGGTCTGGCACATGGTGAAACTTAAGGAGACCAACATGAAATTTCCACAACTGAACGATTGGGAAAACACGTCACGGGCGCTGCATCAGGTGTCTATGTTACTGGGACCGATTCACAACGCGGTGTTGGCGCCGCGCAAAAACTATCTACACCTGCCGTTCTTCATCGAGCCGGATGGGATTGTGTCGCAAAAGCTGCCACAGGGCGGACGTATTCACGTCAACTACAAATCAGCGGCAGTCATTTATAAGCCCGGTAATGGCGACGAACAGCAATTTACCCTGGCGGATCACACACAGGCAAGTTTGTTTGAAGCGCTACTGTCCACGCTCAAACAGGATGAACTGGCAGAGTTCTTTGACGGTGTAGAGTCCGACACGCTGGCGGCGGGTATGCTGGCAAAACTACACGCCGATGAATCCCGTGTCGAGTTCCTCAGGCTGGAAGATGTCACCCACACCGACCCGCTGACCATCAATCAACAGACGGCAAGCGATTATGCCGATGTGCTCAACGGTGTGCTCATCGGCGTGTCCTGCTTTCGGGCACGTCTCACCGGTCACATGACATCAGTTGTGGTGTGGCCCGAACACTTTGACCTGTCCACGTTATGGTTCCATCCTGAAAACGTCGCTATGGACGAAGGCAACGCACACATCAACTTTGGCTTTGCGCCGTTCAGTGACGGGTTTGAGCAGCCCTATCTGTACGTGTACATCTATCCCTACCCAGATGACTTTGCTGCCCCTGAACTCCCGGCTCCGGCAGTTTGGAATACGGAAGGATTTCGAGGAATCGTTGTGCGTTATCCCGATCTAATGGCGCAGGATGATGCCGTACAGTTCATCGAGGCGCTTTATCTGCAACTGTTCGACATCCTCACACCGCACCTGAGCATGGCGTGACAACAAAGACCGACTATCCGATGAGACCATGCCAAAACGGGTTGGGTCGGTACCAATGACCGTTGGGTTGCTACCTATGTGATAGACCCAGTTCAGGATCATATCAGCAGCGGTTTCATCGACCTGCTGGGGCGCTTTAGGCTCGGAATGCCGTCAGTCGTTCCGAGATTGCTTGCACGGCGTCGTTTGCGTCACGGTATAACCCAAACAGCGTGTTATACCGCTCCTGCGCCTTCTCCACCGGGTAACAAACGCGCTCAACGGATGCGTAAGTGCCCAGTCGATCAAAATCCGGGGGAAGTGTGCGAGCGTGCCTGCCAGCGAGCAGCACCGCACCGTAGGCGGCGTCGCGTTCTTTAGGGATGTGCAAGGTGCGTCCCAGCACATCCGCCAAGATCTGGCTCCACAGTGGGCTGCTCGCACCATTGCCGATGAGCATTGTCGTGTGTGCATGTAAGCCGAGTGTGCCCGCGTCCTCCAGTGCCTCCCTGATGTTGAAGGCAACCCCTTCGAGAACGGCACGAGTAAAGTGACCCAGGTCGTGGACTAAGTTGACCCCAAGGAATGAACCGCTCAGTTGTGGGTTCCAATACGGCGCAAACTGCCCCATCAGGTGCGGCAAAAAGATCAGCCCATCGGCGCCCAGGGAAGTCCTCTCGGCGGCGTCATCCATGGTTTTGTAGTCATTGGGGCTTACGTCTTTCCACAGGGACTCATGCAGCCAGCGGTAGGCAGATGCCGCGTACTTGGTTGCTGTGCCGGGGTACCACAGCGACTCAAAAAATGGATAATTGAGGATGTTGGTATGGCGCACGGGTTGCTCCGTGATAAACGCAATGCGCCCCACGCTGGCAAGCTTCACCATGCCCATTCCCGGTGCGACACACCCGGCAGCGAGCATTTCAGCGGCGGTGTCTGTGGTGCCGATGAGCACGGGTGTGCCCGCCCGTAGTCCGGTATCCGCTGCCGCAGATTCAGACACATCCCCGGCGATGTCTGTGGGCGCTTCAGTTTGTGCGAAGTGGCTCGCCGTGAGACCCAAACTTGTTACAAAGTCGTCGATCCATGTGCGCTCAACCGGGTCAAACAGCAGCGTACCCGATGCCTCAATCCAATCGGTAAGGTTGCCATGGGCAGGGGCGGTCAGCCGTTCCCGCACATAGTCCTTGGGGAAGATAACCCGCGAAATGCGCTCCCAAACGTCCGGTTCATGCTGCTTGACCCACAGAAGTTGCGGGTACGTCCACAGCGGACCCATGGCGTTTGTCACACGGGTGAGAATGGCATCGCCCCACTGTGTTTCGAGGTCGGTGCATTGGGGTAGGCTGCGTCTATCATTAAAGTGGATGGATGGTCGCAGAACTTTTTCACGATCATCCAGCAGCACCGGGTCGTGTGTGATGCCGACAATGCAAATGGCAGCAATATCGCCGGCGTTGATGTCGCTCTGGCGGAGAACGTCGTGGACGGTATCGCGGAATGCCGTATACCAGTCCTCTGGGTCATACTCAGACCAATCTGGATGTGGGTGTGAAATCGTGTACGGCGCATTCGCACGCGCAACGACATTCGCATTGGAATCCGCAAGCAGGGTTTTACAACTGCCAGACCCAATATCGCTGCCTAAAAGATATCGCTCAGCCATGGGTTAGCAATGCCTAGCTGACGACACGCTCAAGTTCCTGGAAAACCAACTCTGCAAATGCGTTGTCATTGATGTGCAAGTCCACTTCATGGTAGTTGATGCTGTCCGCCAGCCCGTTACGAAACACATCCCACACCCGCTCGTTAACGCTCGGTTCCCAAAAAGCACCGCCCTTAATGTCCATCACGGAGCCGCCACCCCTAGGCACAATAATCGATGCGGTCGCTGACGATTGGTTGACTTTTTCTACGACGAATGCTGCCGCCTTCACCTGTTCTTCTGGTGTAAGGCGCACCAGCGTGAATTCCGGGTTGTGGTAATACGTCGGACGCCCACTATAATACTCAGGGACTTCGTGTTTTGCACCAAATACGACAAAATCCAGGCACCCCGGCACGATGACCTGCGGAATACCACACTGTGCTGCCGCCTCCAGCCGCGCCTGCCCGCCATTGTGGAACCCACCTGCAATATACCCGGCGACTTCGCTTAGTGTGTAGTCCAGTACGGCGGCAAAATATCCCTCGGTAATGAGTTCTTCCATTGCCGGTCCACCGACGCCATTGGCGTGAAAGATGACAAAATCGTAGCCCAGCTTTTCTATGTCCGGCTTGATGTGCATCAGTGGACGGGTGGTG
Source organism: uncultured Anaerolineaceae bacterium (assembly GCA_964451095.1). Lineage (GTDB taxonomy): Bacteria > Chloroflexota > Anaerolineae > Aggregatilineales > Phototrophicaceae > DAOTTY01. The sequence continues at coordinate 24,032 of CAYVGI010000058.1, read as the reverse complement.
TTGCCCAGCATAGTTGCCGCAATCGACTTCACTATAGGTGCTTGACTTTCGGGTCGGCGGGCGTAAGCATTCGCCATACCTACAATGGAGCCAGCAGCACTGTCAAACACTTTTTTGCTAACCGGGTTCAGCCCCAGAATATCCACCACCGAGTGCATAACTGTCACATCTTTGTTGCCCACAAACGGACCAAACTTCCGGTGACCGGACGCCAACGGCGATACAATCAACTTTGGGAAGCCCACAGGCAACGCCTTCATAGCGGCGGCGGCAAGCACAGCACCCTCTGCGCCACCTAGCGAGGCAACACCCTGTATCTTACCCTCTTCGAATAGCTGCACCGCTAGTTTCCGCACCCCTTTGAGCATTTCCTCAATCGCTTTGCCGCGTGTGCCCGCATTGCGCAGCGCGTCAATGTGGGTGCCTGCCACCTGTGCAACCATCTCGCGCGGGTAGTCTGCATGGATGCCAACCGGGTCACCCAATATGCCGGAATCCAGCACGAGTGTGTCGCATCCCAGTGCTTGCACCTGGTCGCGTAGGTATGCCGTCTCTGGACCTTTTGTGTCTAGCGTGCCGATGAGTAGTACAGTGCTCACAATAATTCTCTATTTCATGTCCGGTGGGGCAGCCGCCAAAACCAAGTGCGGCACCCCACCCTATGTGCGATAACTAGGCGCCAGCAGCGCGGAGGTGTTTAATGGTGTTTTCAACGTGGCGGGAGTAGGCGGCGTCGCTCATCAGGTCGCTACCGTGGTCACGGATGAACTTCAGCTCTGCCTCTGTTGCCTCGGTGCCCGCATCCTCGTCTTTTTCACCCAGCGGAGAGCGGTCAAAGGGCACAACAAACTCGCTCGTCAGGTATTCATCATAGCCAGATTCTTTGAGCGTGGAAATCAGTTCTGCCCAGTCGTAGCTGCCCTCACCGGGTGCGCGACGGTTGTTGTCCGCCACATGGAAGTCAACGAGGTGCGCTGCCGTGTCACGAATCGCCTGTAAGGGGTCTTCTTCTTCAATGTTGATGTGGAATGCGTCCAGGGTGACGCCGACGTTGTCGTAGCCAACATCTTCCATAAGCTTGAGCGCTTGGTCGTGGCGGTTAAGGAAGTTGGTCTCGAAGCGGTTCAGCGGTTCCAAGCCGATCTTCACACCCTTTGGTTTAGCGTGGTCTGCGATCTGCTTTACCCCCTCCACAGCCCAGCCCCACTCTGTCTCCGCGTCCGCCATGGGGATGATCTTGCCGACCTCACTGGGCACCAGTGTGAGCACCGTACCGCCCAACGCCTCGATCATATCCACAATTTCCTTGCAGTACTGGATAGACATCTCGCGGTAGTACGGGTCGCCGTGGATGAGGTCACGTCCTGCCAGCATGATGCTGACGGCACCCATGCACTCGATGTTGTACTTCTTCAGCAGTTCATTCACTTCCTTCACGTCGTACTTGCGCGGCTCACCCATAATTTGAATGCCATCGTAGCCGAGGTCTGATAGGCGCTTGATGGTGACTTCAATAGGTTCGGGGCGCATCCAGTTGTGCATACAAATCTTCATCAGTAAAAGCTCTCCTTAGTAAATAGAGGTTATTTTTTCTGCACCAATGGCAGATTGTTAAACAATTTAATTTGCTACGCTTAGGTCAACCGACCTGAAAATCGGTGCTTGCGCAGGCATGTCCCGGATGCCGACAGCAACCTCCCGCGATATGAAAAACACGAACGTTGCCGGGAATAAACTCATGAAGATAGCAAACGGAATCGTAAACCGACGCTATGTATTTACGTTCATCGCCATGCCAACGCTTACGCTTGGCTCCGAAACAACTTTTTGCGAAGCCGATCAATATGATCGCGCATGGCGTTTGCCGCGCCATCACCATCGTTCGCAAGGATAAAATCAACAACCGCCTTGTGTTCCAGCGTGCCCTCAATGAGGTACTCGTCGGTAACTTTGGCACTCACGCCTTCGTTATACATATGGTTGAGCGCTTGCAGCACCATCTGACCAAGCAAACGATTTGGGCAGTTGTTGCACAGGATCTCATGCCAGTCTCGGTCTACATTTGACCATGTTGCACGGTCGCCCTGGTGTGCTGCTTCGATCATTGCCTCTGTGAACGCTGCGAGCTTTTGCCGTTCTGCCGACCCCAGCCTATCCGCAGCGAGCCGCATAACCTCCGGCTCCAATAGCCGCCGCACATGCAGCGCATCGGAAACCTGTTGAATCGAATGTGATGCAATCACCACAGCACGACCGGGGATCATTTGCAGCAGCCCCTCCGCGACCAACTGTTTTAGCGCCTCACGCACAGGCGTGCGGCTAATCTGCATCGCACCGGAGATTCGGTTTTCCGAAAGTGGATCGCCCGCCTCCACGTCAACATTTTGAATCGCTTCCTTCAGGCGCTCGTAGGCGATGTCTCGCAGCAACTTGTCGCCATTTGGTCGATCTTGCATATCAATCAGGTACCGCTCAATGCGGTCAATCGAAGATTCCATGTATGTAAAAGTTGAGCAAATCAAGCCAAATTAGTATACTGCCTGTATACAGATAGTATACTAATTACGATAACCGCATTTCGCGTCAGCGTCAAGCGAGCGCAAGCAGCAGCTATCCCAGGTTTGCGATAGCTGCCGCCATCAGCTACATGGCACGGTCAATGAACTCGCGGTTGTGTACGTTGACCTCAACCTTCATCAGTTCCAGAATCCCCAGCGCAACATGCTCTGACAGGCGCTTGAATGCTTCTTCTCCCTTTTCCTTCGTGGCACGCAGCGGGTTACCAATCACACCACTCTCGATGAATTCATGATGATCCATGGGGAAGTTGAAGTAGTGATACCCCTGGAACTCCACATCGGGCATACCGTCGTCCTTGGAGAAGCTCTTCGGCAGGAAGTCCGGAATGTGCGCCTTTGTGAACTCTGCCCGCTCCATGCGTACAATGTCCTCATCGAAGGCTAGATCTTGGGATGTTTCTAGCTCACTTGCATGCCAACCAGGGGTCTCCTCCGGCGGATTTTCCATCAGCCCGTGCAAGATGCCTGTGTAGCGCTCCATGTAGGGCTTCACAAAGCTGATGAGTGCGCCTGTCTCGTAACGCAGCTTGCGCAAAACGGGATCAACCACTTTGATGTTAGACCCGTGCCCATTCATAAAGATGATGCGATTGAAGCCGTGGTGAATCAGGCTGCGAGCAACATCGTACATAATTGCCAGCAGTGTGCTGCTGCGCATCGTGATCGTGCCGCGCCCCTGGTTGGGTTCGTGCATGTGCTGCGGTGAGTAACCCATCCAGATTGGCGGCGTGTGCAGGACTGCAATCATCTCCGACACGCGCCGGGACATCTCTACAGCAGTGATCGTATCGGTATACAGCGGCAGGTGAGCGCCGTGCTGTTCCAGGCTGGCAATTGGCACGATAATCAGGTCTTTATGTTGCAGATACTCCTTAATGTCGGTGACTGCCAAATTACCAAGGTCCCAGGAGATGAACTTCGAGCGGAACGCTTCATCGCCCTCGGTGAGGTGGGGCAATCCTTCGTACTTCAGTCCGTTGCGATTGGGAATCATCTTTTTTCCTTTCAGTTAAAAAGCGCTATGAATCGTTTATGTTGCAATATGCTGGGCAATTAACGCATACAAGCTAACCGTTTCAAAGTCGTAGTCTGCTGCGAACCGGTTGAGTTGGTGCAGTGTTGCCGGGTCATCCGTGACAAGAACATCCGCGTTGGTACGCTGCGCATCTTGCAGCCGCGCCCGAGTGAGCTGCTCTGCGAGTGTGGGTTGGGTGAACTGTATTGCAGTGTTGCCCACCGGGTGTGCTCGCTCACGCCGCCAGAACAACTCGGACGGCATGGCACCCGTTACTGCCTGCAATAATTGGCGTGGGGCATCGTGGCGCTCTGGAACCCGTACCGCGTGGGTGGGGTCAACATAGGCATAGGTTTTATTACCCCCCGTGCTGTTGAGCTTTAATTCGCCCGCGACCAGCTTCTCCGCCAGTAGTGCCGTTACCTCGACCAACTCGACATCATCCGGCAAGGTCACGCCCAGCCGTTCGTGATAAAGCTGCTTGAACGTGTAATAGTCCCCTGGGGAAAGCACAAGCAGCCGTTTTGCTCCCGCCGACTTGATCTCGTCCTGGACGCGGCTTGCCAGTTGCTTTGCTTGCTCTGGTAGACCCAGCGAGTTCGCCATAAAGCCTGTGTTGTAGCCACCGATGACAACTGCATCTGTGCCAACGGCACCCAATAACGACTTGACGTGCTCCACGCTAGATGCGTCAAAGGTTGCCGCCTCGTCGCTGACGAAAAGGGCAGTCTCACCCGCTTCACCCGCTCCGATTGCACCTAATTCACCGTAGGGATTGCCCCACTGCTCAAACTTTTTGTGCAGTTGGTAGACAACGGCGGGTGCAAGCTCCTGTTTGACGAGTTGAGCGCGAACAGCAGCAATCGCATCTTCGAATGGTTGGTCGTTCACGCAGTGGGCGCGGCTGTTGCCCCCATCGACCTCACTGAATACCACACCAATGCTCTCCTCGTCCCACTCAACCAACCCGCGGCGCTGTGATGCTGCCACCAACGCCACACCGCGCGGTGTCAGCGTCTCCAGGTGGGTCACCATGCCCACAGGCGCAACGTGACGGCACATCAGGCAGTAGCGGCAGTTTTCAACAGTCTCGATCACATTTTCTAGCATTAGGTTTACCTTACTTGTAGCCAAAGCCAACTTTGCCAGGGTTCATGATGCCATTCGGATCGACAGCGTGCTTAATCGACTCCAACAAATCCCAGGACGTCCCGTATTGGCGGCGCATGTAACGGGACAGCTTTAACCCCACGCCGTGATGCTCATTGACCATGCCACCATGTTCGAGCACAGTTTCCATCGCCGTGTTCCACACACGGTTGTGCAACCGTAGTGCTTCTGTGGCATCTTCCGGCGGGTTTTGGATGATAAACCGTGAGTAAACCATCACCCCCCAGTGGAACCAATGCGAGAAGTGCCCGATGAAGTCTACATCCCACTCTTGGTAGGTTTCTTCAATTGCTTGTTTTTCCGCATAGTACACCCGCTCGATGTTGCTATACGTTGTGACCGTTTCTGTGGTGCCATACATCCAAGGGAACTTGAGGTTCTTCGGTGGGTAGTAAAAATCGTAGCGGTGCTCCCACCAGGATTCACCCGGTTCACGCCCCAGGTCTTGGTAGCCAAACTGACCGCAAATATCCAGCGCCTTTTGCTCCTGCAAGGCAGCGATGTCCGGGTCGCCATCAAAGCCCAACACCATGTAAGCGCCCTCAAGGTCATAGCCTAGAATGCGCTTCACGCGGGTGCGCGTAGACTTCTCATCGTACAGGCGGATCACAAACGGATCGAGGCGCCTGGTCATAATCTGCCGCCCTGCTTCTATCGCATCAGCAAGGTTCTCGAAGACGAGTGCCCGCAGCAACCGTGCCTCTGGCAGGTAGTCAAGCTGCATCGTCGCCTCAGTAATCACACCAAGTGTGCCTTCAGACCCCAAGAACAGCGGGTAGTAGCTAGGTCCTGCGGCATGTTGGGGCACTTTGGGTGTACGGATGATGTTGCCGTCTGGCAGCACCACCTGCATGTTTAAAACCAGGTCTTCCGCCTTGCCATACTTGTTGCTGATGGTGCCCGTGCCACGTGGCGCAAGGTAACCGCCCAGCGTCGCGCAATTTGCCGATGCGGGATAGTGGGGCATCATCAAACCGTGTTCGTTCACCGCCATCTCCAACTGAGCACCGTTGATGCCTGCCTGCGCGGTGATGGTCAGTGAGCGGGTGTCGATGTCGATAATGCGATTCAGGCGTTTTGTGTCCAGCAGGATGCCGCCGTAGATGGGTAGCGCACCGCCTTGCGAGCCTGACCCTCCCCCCCAGGGGATGACAGGGAGGCGATAGCTGTTTGCAATCTTCAGGATCTCCGCAACTTCTTCTGGGCTACCAGGGTGAACAATGTAATCCGGTGTGCGGAGCCGCTCACCGCGATCCAGCCACATCTGCGGCAGCCAGAACCAGTCGGTCGAGTAGACCAACTTGTCAATTTCACGAGTTGAGATGTGATCAATACCGACGACTTCCTCAAGCTCGCTGCGAACCATCTCCGGTTGCAAACCTCGGTACATAAAAGCACCTTTCTGTTTGTGTACTGCCTGTATACAAGCTGCATGCAGCCAGCATACTACATGTACTGGCGATTCGCAACTACTCCGTTAGCCGATTGCGTGTCGTTTTCGGCGATACACAATCCCATTTCCTTCAACGACGTGCCACCTGCTGATAAAATGTGGAGGAGTCTGTAGAGCAATACAGAAAGCGAACCCGGTGCATCACAACCCAAAACCCCCATCGCAAACACAGGTTTACACCGTGACTGGCATGGACTGTGCGCAATGTGCAACCAAACTGGAGAATGGCATCGCCCGACTAGATGATGTGCACCAAGTCCGAGTCGATTTTATGACAGAACGCATGCACATTGACGGCAACGCCTCTCTGGAGCTGCTCAATCAACGGGCACAGTCGCTTGGTGGCTACCAGATTCACGACCATGCGGAGAAGCAACACACACCGCTTTCCGGTGGCGTGATGGGCTTCGTGCGCTATCTGCTGGCAGAGCCTGCCGCACAGTTTGCAATGGTAGGCGGTGGAGTAACACTGCTGATACTCTTGTACCAGCTTATGGGAATGCCGAAAGCGTTCGCGAATTACGGTTACATGCTGGGCGTTGCCATCGCTGCCTACCCTATCGCCCGCAGCGGCATCAACTATTTGATCGTGAACAAAACGTTTAACCTGAACCTGTTGATGACTATCGCTGCTGTGGGGGCGGTTGTCATTGGGGAAACGCTGGAGGCGGCGGTCGTTGTATTTCTGTTCGCCGTTGGCGAAGCGCTAGAGGGCTTTACGAGTGACCGCGCCCGCCAGAGCATCCGTACATTAGCAGACATTGCCCCGGAGATTGCCCACCGCCGCACCGGAGACCTGACTGAAACAGTGCCCATCAGTGAACTGACAGTGGGAGATACCTTCCTGATTAAACCCGGCGAGCGCGTGCCCATGGATGGAAAAGTGATGGACGGGCACAGTGCCGTGAACCAGGCTCCCATTACGGGTGAGAGCATTCCAGTTAATAAGCAACCCGGCGACGCGGTATACGCCGGTACAATCAACGGCGATGGTGCGCTCACCGTCCGTGTGACGCACACTGCTACAGAGAACACACTCAGCCGCATCATCAAGCTGGTGGAAGAAGCCCAGAACGTGCGTGCCCCAGCACAGCGCCGCATAGACCAGTTCAGTGCCTACTACACCCCAGCGATGGTCGTGCTAGCGGCGCTCGTGGCGGTCGTGCCGCCACTGCTATTCGGGGCACCTTTCTTCGAGCCGGCAACGAGCGGTCATGGCTGGTTGTACCGGGCACTGGCATTGCTCGTTATCTCGTGCCCATGTGCCTTGGTCATCAGTACACCCGTGACCGTTGTCAGCGCGATCACGACGGCGGCGCGGCGCGGTGTGCTCATCAAGGGTGGACTTCACCTGGAGACGCTGGGCAAAGTGAGGGCTATTGCATTTGACAAGACCGGAACGCTGACACAGGGAGAACCGCGTGTGACGCATTTCCGCACGATAGACTGCAACGGCGACGATGAGTGCGAACTATGTATTGAGATGATAGCATATGCCGCTGCCGTGGAGCAGCAGAGCACTCACCCGCTTGCGCGGGCGGTTGTTGGCGCTGCCCCAAACGCCAACCAAACTGCAACGGCAGTGACCAACCTCAGCGGGCGTGGGGTGCAGGGCACCGTCGCCGGACACACGGTTACGGTTGGTAGTCACCGCCTGTTTGATGAGCAGTTCCCACACGATGATGCGTTGTGCGATGTGGTTGCACAGCACGAACAACAGGGGCATACAACGATGCTTGTCGCACAGGATGAACAGGTGCTCGGCATGATTGCCGTGGCAGACACGCCCCGCGAGACGAGTGCTACCGTCATTGACGAGTTAAACACGCTGGGGTTGAGCACAATCATGCTCACAGGCGACAACGAAACCGTTGCTTGGGCTATTGCAGGGCGTGTGGGTGTGTGGGATGTGCGGGCGAACCTGCTGCCACAGGACAAATCTCACGCAGTGGAGCAGCTACGGGCGCGGTTCGGCAAGGTCGCTATGGTAGGTGATGGCGTGAACGACACTCCCGCGCTTGCCGCTGCCGATGTGGGCATTGCGATGGGAAGCGCAGGAAGTGCCCAGGCGATTGAAACGGCGGACATCGCGCTCATGGCAGATGACCTACGTCAACTCCCGTTCACGGTGCGCTTGTCCCGCATGGCAACCCGCCTTATTGGACAGAACATTGTGCTAAGCATAGGCGTGAAGGGAATCATCGCGGCGATGGCGATAGGCGGGCTAACGTCACTGTGGCTGGCGATCTTCGCGGACGTGGGAATGCTGGTTTTGGTCACATTAAACGGGATGCGCCCGCTACGTTTTGGACAACGCTAATCGATGAATCACGCTTCGACGTGCCCAGTCCCCCTTGAATTTACCGGGGCATCTCACGAATATTCAAGTCACGAACCCGCGCAGCGCAACCAGTGCGGGTTTTGTATCTCTCAACATACCTCCTAGGAGACCTCATGCCACCTAAAATTGCATTTATCGGGGCGGGCAGTACCGTTTTCGCCAAAAACCTGATGGGCGACATCCTCAGCTTCCCAGAACTGGCGGATAGCACAATCAGCCTGATGGACATTAATGCCAAGCGCCTACAAACCTCTGTCGAGGTCGCTGAGCGCGTCAAAACTGTGCTTAACGTCAACGCGACCATCGAAGCGTCAACCAACCGCGAGGAGGCACTACGCAACGCCGACTACGTGTTGTGCATGATCCAGGTGGGCGGCTACGAACCCAGCACCGTCATTGACTTTGAAATTCCCCGCAAGTATGGTCTGCGCCAGACGATTGGCGACACGCTCGGCATCGGCGGCATCATGCGCGGACTGCGCACCATTGCCGTGCTGCTGGATATTGCCCACGACATGGAGCGCCTGTGCCCGGATGCGCTGTTCATCAACTATGTGAACCCCATGTGCATGAACCAATGGGCGCTTTCACGCGGAAGCAGCATCAAAACCGTGGGTTTGTGCCACAGTGTGCCGCACACCGCCGCTGAGCTTGCTGAGGACATCGGTGTGCCCGTAGATGATATTAACTACCGTGTGGCGGGCATTAACCACATGGCGTTCTACCTCACGTTCGAGCACAAGCACACGCGCGAAGACCTCTACCCGCGTATTCGTCAGGTGATTGACGAGGGGCGCGTGCCAGACTGGAACCGGGTGCGTTACGACATGCTCAAGCGCGTGGGCTACTTTGTAACGGAGTCCAGCGAGCACTTTAGCGAGTACACACCGTGGTTCATCAAGGGTGCCCAACCTGACCTCATCAACCAGTACAACATTCCGCTGGATGAATATCTCGCTCGCAGCCAAGCGCAGATCATCGCCTGGGACATGGCACAGGCAGCACGCGAGTCTGGGCAGTCTGTAGACGAAAGTGCGGTGCGCGACGCCCTGGCGGACCTCAAGCTGATGCCGCGCATGAAGGAAAACACCGTACACACCGTCATGAACTACGACACAGTGGAACGCAGCGTGGAATACGGATCGCTCATCATCCACAGTATGGAAACGGGCACCCCCCGCACGGTCTATGGCAATGTGCCCAACCACGGTGTCATTAGCAATCTACCGGACGACTGCTGTGTGGAAGTACCTTGCTTGGTAGACGCCAACGGCATCCAACCGACGCACATTGGGGCGCTGCCGCCGCAGCTTGCCGCACTGATGCAAACCAACATCAACGTGCAGTCACTCACCGTAGAAGCAGCGCTGACCTGCAAGCGGGAGCACATCTACCACGCGGCGATGCTCGACCCGCACACAGCGGCAGAACTGTCCCTAGATCAAACTTGGGCGATGGTGGACGAGATGATTGACGCACACGGGGATATGCTGCCAACGTACAGTTGATTGCATCATGTCCCTGGTGCTGGACAGTCGTACAGGATGGGGTGCGATACTATTCCAGCAGTTTGTGGCGCAGCGCGTAACTTGCCGCCTCGGTGCGGGACGAGACATTGAGCTTGGCGAGGATGTTGCGTACATACGTTTTCACTGTTGCCTCGCTGATGTCTAGCTTATAGGCGATCTGGCTGTTGGCATCCCCGGCAATGATGTACTTGAGTACCTGTTGCTCGCGCTGGGTGAGGTCATGCTTGGCGGTTTGCTGGGGGGGGAGCACGAGCGAGCTAGTGACCTCAGATGTGAGCACGGACAAACCGCCCGCCGCCATGCGAATGGACTCAGCGAGTTTGTCTGCGCTGATGTTCTTGAGCAGGTAGCCGCAAGCACCTGCTTGCAGCGCCGACCGCACCAGGTGATCTTCGGAAAAGCTGGAGAGCGCCAGCACGCGAATTGCCGGGTTTTGCTTGTGGATGGCGGCGATAGCCTCTACTCCACTAACTTCTGGCATGACCAAGTCCATCAGCACAACATCTGGGGTTAAGTCTGCACACAACTGGATTGCCTCGGCACCGCTGGATGCCTCCCCAACCAGCTCCAGATCGGGGGTTGCCAGCAGGAAAGACCCCAACCCCTCGCGCAACATGTCGTGGTCATCTACGATCAGGACTCGTATCTTCGCACTTTTATCTGCCATCGGATGATTCCTCTTCCAGCGGGTAGCACACGCGCACGCGTGTGCCATGCCCTGGTCGTGTGGCAATATCAAAGCTGGCACCAACCGTTTGTGCCCGTTCCCGCATGATTCGCAGTCCCAGACGCCCCGTGGGGAGGTGCTGTGGGTCGAAGCCACGCCCATCGTCGCACACATCAAGCGTGATGCTATCCTCTGTGGCGTCTAACCGAATAGTCACAGACTGTGCGCGGGCGTGCTTGGTAACGTTGTTCAGGCATTCCTGGGCAATGCGATAGAGCGTGATGTGCACTTTTTCTGGAATGGCGTTCGTGCTGCCACTGAGCTGGATCTGAATATCGAGCTTCTTGCGGCTCATAGTTGCTTCGGCAAGGCGTTGCAGCAGGTCGCCCAGCGATGCCTCCACCAGGGCAGACGGGCGCAGTTCTAGCAGCAGCGTTCGCATTTCGGCGAGTGCACCCCGCGTCAAGCACTTGAGCCGCTCCAGGCTCTCACCAACCCGTTCGCGGTCTTGTTCCCACAGCAGCGGCAGCACATCGGCGGTCAGGCTGGCAGTCCACAGCGTTTGGCTAACCGCATCGTGTAAGTCTCGTGCGAGGCGCTGGCGTTCTTCTAGCGCGGCGAGCTGCTGGGCACTGGCGTACAGGCGGGCGTTGCGGATGGCGATGCCCGCTTGCTCTGTAAATGCTTGAAGCTGGCGCACATGCACATCGCGGAAAAAGCCGGGCGTAGCACTGTTCAGGTTGATAAAGCCGATTACCTCATGTTCCAGGCGGATGGGCGCGCCCAAATACGACCGTACCCAGGACGCCCGCTTACGCTCGACCCATTTAGGTGAGTGCAGGGTGTTGTCGATAAGAACAGGTTGTGCCGTCTGCATCATCTGGCGGAAGTTCGGTATCTGCTCTAGCGTGGTCATATGTGGGATTGGCGTTGTGTTGGCGGGGATGTTGCCGCCGCGCCCTTGCCTGCGCACCACACTAATCGAACCATCCTCCGGGTCAATCAGTACGATGTTGGCGGTATCGTGCGGCACAACGCGGCTGATTTCCGAGAGGATACGGTCGAGCACAAGGTCTAAGTCGAGTGAGCTGTTGAGCACCTTTGCGGTTTCTACCAGCGCTTCGCTGAATGTACGCTGCCGAATTTCTGCCTGTTCCGCCCGCTTGAGTGCGGTCACGTCGGTAATCGACCCGGTGATGCGAATTGCCCGACCGTTTGCATCCGTAATGGCGGAGCAGCGGGCAAGTACCCACCGCACTTCACCGCTGCGGGACACCACACGATACCCTTGCTCATAATGGGCAGCGTGGTCGCGTACGTAGGCTAGCATTGCCCGTTGCACACGCTCACGGTCTTCCGGGTGAACACAGGACAGCAGATTATCCAGAGTAGGGTGCATGTGGGCGGGGTGGGGCGCATCCAGGATCGTTTTCAGGCTTTCATCAAAGAACATCTCACCCGTTGCTGGCGTCCACTCCATGATGCCGACCTGCCCGGCACTAACGGCAAGCGCGTACCGTGCCTGGCTCACGCGCAGCGCCTCCTCGACGCGCTCGCGCTCTTTAATCTCCTGCTTGAGCTTGGCATTGGCGGCGGAAAGTTCCGCCGTGCGCTGGAGCACCCGCGCCTCAAGCTCCTCGTGTGCACGGTAGAGCGCGTCGCGTGCCTGCTTGAACTCGGTGAAGTCCTCGTAGGTTCCCAGAACGCCGATCACATTGCCGTCGTCGTCTTGCAAGGGGACTTTGTTGGTGTCTACCCAGCCCTGTTTGCCATCTGCCTGACGTTGACGCTCAATAATGTTGAGCTTGGGCTGGTTGCTGTGCATGACCTCCTGGTCATCTCGGATGTAGGCGGCAGCTTGTTCGGTCGTCCAGGGGAGTTCGTAGTCGCTCTTGCCCACAATCTGGTCTGGGTGAGACAGACCCGCATAGCGTGCAAACACAGCGTTGCAGCCCATGTAGATGCTGTTGCGATCTTTCCAGAATACCGCCTGGGGGATGTGGCTGATAATCAACTCGAAAATGCGCTGAGAACGACAGAGGTTTGCAAGCATCATCGGCACATTATCGTCCGGTTGATGACCCAGCGCGTCAAGCAGCGTGGTATCCATGACATCCATCCCAAAAAGTTGAGCTGCAATTTATTTCTATAAGTGTAACTGCTGCAAGCACGCAGCAGCAAGCAAAGGGCGGCACACTTGTCGCAAACACACCCCAATTTCTTTTTGTGCTCTGTGCGATGTGGACACAGGTGCCCCCCGTGCCCACACATTCACGGTATTACACGGTTAGGGTTAACCTAACCCCAGTTCTTTAAAGTCCTTGACCTGCTGCGTGATGGCACGCTCTGTGGGCAGCCGCTCGATGGAGGACGCCCCAAAGAAGCCCTGTATTCCCGGCATCCGCTTGAGCGCATCGCCAACGTTGGGCGGCTCGTCGAACGGACCACCATGGCAGATGACGATGATGTCCTCGCGTACTTTGCGCCCTGCTTCAGCAATCCGCAGCACCACATCAATCGCCTCATCAAGCGTCATGGCGACTGCGGCACCAATACTGCCGGAGTTCGTCAGCCCGACATGTGCCACAAGCTGGTCGGCACCTGCCTGCGCCATTGCGGTTGCCTGCTCTTCGTCGAACACGTACGGTGAGGTGAACATATCGAGTTCGTGGGCGAGGCGCACCATCTCGATTTCTTTGTCGTAACCCATTCCTGTTGCTTCTATGTTGGCACGGAAGCTGCCATCGTACAAACCCACGGTGGGGAAGTTCTGCACACCGTCGAAGCCCATTTCTTTTAGGCGCTTGAGGAACACAGGCATCAGGCGGAATGGGTCTGTGCCGCATACACCTGCGAGCACGGGCGTGTCCTGCACGACTGGAAGCACTTCATAGCCCATTTCTTCGACGATGCCGTTGGCATCGCCGTAGGGGAGCATCCCCGCCAACGACCCGCGCCCCGCCATGCGATAGCGCCCGGAGTTGTAGATAATGATAAGGTCTGCGCCGCCGCGCTCCGCAAATTTTGCAGAAATACCCGTGCCGGCCCCGGTGCCCACAATGGGTTTGCCGTCTGCCGCCTGGGCACGCAGGCGCTTTACGATTTCGTCACGTTTGATAAACGGCATGGTCTTTGTCGCTCCTTAGGATGATTTCAGCATCTCCAACATGAGGTTAGCACAATAGTCTGCGAATTCTGGGTCGTTGATATTATGGTCAACCTCGTGCACAGGAATGCCGTCCTTCAGGTTGGTGCGGATGGCGTTGTAGCAGGTGGCGTCTGCCTCAGGATCCCAGAACATCTGCCCGTCACTATCTAACATGGAAACGCCCTTCATCGGGAGAACAACGGCTACGGGTGCTTCCGCCATGTTGGCAGCAGCGGCGATCATTTCGCCCATGCGCTTATTCTCTTCGACGTTGGTACGCATCAGCGTGACGTTGGGGTTCCACTCGTACAGGTTGCGCTCGTGATACTTCTCCGGCATGGTGGCTTTGCCGCCGAAGTTTGCCATGTCTACACAGCCGGGCACAATCACTGCCGGAACACCTGCTTTTGACGCTGCTTGCACACGCTCCGGTCCGGCGCTGAATACGCCGCCGCATACCTCGTCGGCAAGTTCGGTGGTGGTGATGTCCAGCGAGCCAGTAATGAAACCGTCCATGATGAGGGATTCCATCACGCGCCCACCTGTGCCCGTTGCGTGGAACACCAACACCTCATAGCCGTTATCCTCTATGATGCCTTTGGCACGGTTGACGGCTTCGGTTGTGTTGCCAAACATGGATGCAGTGACCAGTGGGCGGTCTTCGGTTTCCTGGGCGGGCACCTCGGTGTTTACCATGCCAGTAATTGCCCCTGCCGCATTCGCATAAATCTGCCTGCTAATGCGATTTAGCCCGGCAACGTCCACGATGGAGGGGATAAAGGTGATGTCCTTGGTGCCAGCGTAGGCGCTCACATCGCCGCCCGCCACCGTGGAAACCATGACCTTCGGTACACCCACAGGTAGCTCGCGCATGGCGGTCGTGGTAACAGACGTGCCGCCGCTGCCGCCCATGCCGAATATACCATCTAGCTTGCCATCGTCGTACAACTCACGCACGACTGCGGCTACGCCGCGTGCCATGGTGCTCATTGCCTGGTCTTTGCGGTCACCAGAGCGGAAATCTGCGAGGTTGCCGCCGCCTGCCGCTGCGACTTCGGCGGCGCTCACATCCGCAGGCACACCGGGTTCGCCCATCACGCCAAAATCTACGACGAGCGTCTGCACGCCGTGCTGTTCGATCAACTTCTTTACGTAGGCGAAGTCTTCGCCTTTGGTGTCCATAGCACCTACGATAACTACGGTCTTGCTCATCGGTCGTTCTCCTTGCATTCGCGCTTGCAACGGATTTGCAGCGGGCATCTGTTTTGAAGACGCCCGCCAGCACAAATTATTCTGGGATTTCGCCTGCCGGGATGATCTTGCAATCTGGCAGGTCGCGTAGGATCTTCTCGGGTCCGTGCGGGCTGTAAATGGCGACCAACCGCAGCGGTTCCCACCCTTTGTTGACGGTGGAGTGGAATACATCGGCGGGGATGTGGATGGTATCGCCCGCCTCGATTGCGAATGGCTTGCCGTCGTCGTGTGTGTCTACAGTTTGTTCGCCAACGCCGGAAATAACGTACAGTACCTCTTCTACGCCGGGGTGGTTGTGACGGTCGTGCCCTTTGCCAGGGTTCAAGATCACAATGCCCATGCTGAAGTTCTGTGCATCGGTGACACGGGGTTCACTCGTCCACTTGAGTGTGCCCCAGTCGAACATTTGCGTTTCGACGTCGTCTGGCTTCACATATCGCATGTCAGACATGGAAAAACTCCTCTTTCAAAATGAATACAAAAAATGTGATTTGTTATCGTTTACGTTCCAGTTGGGCTAACACCCAAATAACGCTGCTGCGCGTCGGTGTCTGTCTCGAACGCGCTGGACGTCGTTTCTAGCACGATTTCCCCATTCACCATGACGAGCAATCGCTCGGCAATGGCGGTCGCAACCGCCAGCTTTTGCTCAACGACGAGCAGCGCGATGCCCTCCTGCGTCAACTGCTGGATGGTTTCGACAAGCTGGTCAACGATGACGGGTGCCAGCCCCTCGGATGGCTCGTCCATCACGATGATCTCTGCATTGAGCATAAGCGCCCGCCCAACCGCTAGCATTTGCTGCTCTCCGCCGGAAAGCGCCCCCGCACCGACCTGACGCCGCTCTGCTAGGCGGGGGAACAGGTCGTAAATGCGGTCTAGCGTCCAGTCAGTGTGACCTGCCTCCGCCTGCCCCTGCCCGCGCATCATAACGAGATGCTCGTGTACGGAAAGCGAGGGGAAGATGCGCCGCCCCTGCGGGACGTAACCCAGCCCCAGGCGGGCACGGCGGTGCGACGGTATGGCGTCTATGCGCTGCCCTTTGAGCAGCACACTGCCGGATGTTTGCTTGAGCAGACCGACGAGCGCGTTGCACAGCGTGGTTTTGCCCATGCCGTTGCGACCAACCAGCGCGACGGACTCCGAGCCAACCGACAGCGAGACATCGTGCAGGATGTGGGCACGCCCATAGTGCACGTTGAGTGCATCTACCTGCAACAGGGGTTCACCCGTCATGGTGTGCCCCCAAATAGAGGTCATGGACTTGCTGGTTCTGACGAATTTCGTCTGGTGTGCCGCTGGTGACAACTTCACCCTGGTGCATAACGGTCACGCGGTCGGCGACCGCTAGCGCCACGTCCATGTCGTGCTCTACCAGCACAACCGTCAGGTCTTCTGGCAATCCCAGAATCAACTCGCGTAGCCGATCTCGCTCTGACTGGGATAGGCCCGCAGCAGGCTCGTCCAACAAAATCAGCCGAGGCTCTGCGGCTAGCGCCAGCCCGACTTCCAGTTGCCGCTGCTCACCGTGAGATAGTGCCCGAACCGGGGTTTTCATCACCAACTCCAGCCCCACCTGTCGCGCCAGTTGCCACGCAGCTTCGTTGTGTGCGTCTGCCTTGGATTGCAACAGGCTAAAGCGCCCTGGATAGCCCCCGCGCACCGCCAGGTACAGGTGATCTCGCACGCTCAGCGACGGGAACAGCAGCGCGGTCTGGTAGGTGCGTCCGATCCCCTGGCGGCTGCGCCATGCAACCGAACGCTGCGTGATGTCCTGCCCAAAGAGCAAGATACGCCCGGATGTGGGGTGATATTCCCCGGCGATGATGCTGAAGAGCGTGGACTTGCCCGCGCCGTTGGAACCGAGTAGCGCGTGGCGTTCGCCATACGGGATGCTCAATGAGACATCCCGCACGGCGACCACACCCCCAAAGCGTTTGGTTACCTGGTCTACAGACAGGGCAATGTCGTTGCTTGGGTGTGCCACAGTTGACTAGCCTACTCTGCGCTGTTCAGCGTATCGAGCGCGTCGCAGGTGGGGTTTTCACGGTCGAACGCGCCCAGTTCCAGGAACGCCTCTTCGTCGTAGCCCAGGGTCTGGTTGACGTCCGGTGTCTCGCTCACCAGGGAGAGTGACAGCGTACCCGTTTCCTCGTTCTGTACGACCTCGCTGATGTAGATCGTTGCGACTGCCTGACGACGGTCATCAACGGACAGCGTACCCGTCGGTGATGCGAATTCCAGGTTGTTCAGTGCCTCACGGAAGGCAACCTGATCGTCGGACAGATCACCGCCGACTTCTTCCAGAGCGAGCATCACTGCGGTGGTGTTCACGTAGTAAGCATGAGCGAATAGGCTGGGAGTTTCCAAACCTTCTGGGAACATCTCGACGTATGCGTCTACGAATGCCTGCCACGCCTCATCGGGGTTATCCGATGCGATAGGACCTGCGGTAATCGTACCGATCACTGCGTCCAGGATCGCACCTTCAGTTTCCAGAACGGTGCCGTCTACTGTGATGGAGCCTGCGATGATGGGTGCGGTACCGCCGAACTGCTGGTACTGGCGGAGGAAGTTCACTGCGTCCGAGCCGCCCAGCGCCACGTAGATGGCATCAACATCCTGGGAAACAAGCTGCGTTACCACAGAGCTGTAGTCAGAAGCGCCCAGCGGCGTCCAGTAACGGTCGACAACCTCACCGCCTGCTTCACAGAAGCCGAGCACGAAACCACCAACCTGGCTGTAGGGGAACGAGTAGTCCTCAGCGACGGTTGCTACGCGCTGGTAGCCCTTTTCCTCAACAGCGTACTGCCCCAGCCCAGCCATCCACTGCGTACCGTCTGTGGAGAAGCGGTAGAAGTTATCTGCTGGGTCACGCAGGGTAGTGTCTGCCGCACCGGAGGCACCATTCACGAACGTTACACCCGGTTGGGTCTTGGCATAGTCGCGGATGGCAATGCCCTCGTCACCGGAGAGCGGTCCGACGAGAATTTCAACGCCTTCTTGCTCGACGAGGCGACGTGCTTCGGCAACTGCCACGTCCGGGTTCGCGTCGGAGCTACCCCGAATGAGTTCGATTGGACGACCGTTGATCTCCCCACCAAACTGAGAAATCGCCAGTTCCACACCACGGAGTCCATCTTCGCCAAGGGCAGCGAACGGACCTTCCAGAGTTGCCAGCCCACCAATAAGAATGGGTTCGCTGTCTTGGGCGCTAACCACGCCACCGATCAGCAGGCTCGTTAACAAGAGAAGTACGAAAAGTTTGCGCAACTGCATGTTTACTCTCCTTAAAAGTAACTTTATTCAACAACTTTCCCTTTAACTGCTGTGTCTTCGCCGGCGTTTGCCAGGCGAGCCAGCAGGAAAGTACCAAAACGATGGAGGATGCCAGTTAGCCCCTGCGGTAAAAACAGGGCAACCAGCAAAAACGCAATCCCGATGAGGGTATTAAAGCGCTCGGTAAAATTAATGGCGTAGGTGGTGACGATGACAAAAAAGATGGCACCGATCCATGCCCCCTCGAAGTACAGGAAGCCACCCAACACCACGATCAGCAGCACATTGATGTTGCGGGTGAGGTCGATGGCACCGGGGGATATTTGCCCGTTAAACCACACGCCCAAAAGCCCGCTTAGCCCTGCCGCAAAAGCGGCTATAGCAAAGGCAGCTATGCGGTGCAACTGCACCTGATAGCCCAGGGACGCCATTCGGCGCGGGTTATCGCGTATGCCCTGAAGCGCCAAGCCAAAGGGCGTGCGGATGATGTAGCGAAACGCGACGTATACCACCAACGCGAGCACCAACGTGACATAGTAAAACACCACCGGGTTCTCTAAAGACAACCCTAGCAGCGTAGGGGGGCGCACGCCCACAATGCCGGAGAAACCGCGCGTGATGCTGCGGTTTTGCAGGGCGAAGTTGAACGTGAGCATCGCAAGCGCGAGGGTAATCATCAGGAAGTAAATGCCCTCTGTGCGGACTGCCAACAGCGCGAACACGATACCGATCAACATGGGCATTATCAACGCTGCCAGGATACCTACCCCGACCGGGAGCCCGTTAGAGACAACGACATAGGCATATGTGTAGCTGCCCACACCATAAAGCGCAATCTGCGCGAGGGACACCATGCCGCCATACCCCGCCAGGAACACGAGGCTCATTGCCAGTATGGCAAGGAAGAATGTTTGTACGCCGATCTGCCGGAGCACGAAATCGCTGGCAAACGCCGGGGCAACTAACAGCACTGCCAAAACCACAATTCCCAGGAGGGTTGTCCATCGGTTCGCCATAGTCACGCTACCTTCCCAGGAGTCCCTGTGGTCGCACAGCAAGCACAACCGTCATGATGAGGAATGTGATAAGGCTGGCGTAGGTTGGGACGTAGGCAAGCCCGTACTGCTGGGCAAGCCCCACTAAAATTGCGCCCAATGCCGCCCCACTGAGGCTACCCATGCCGCCGACGATGACCACAATGAGCGATGCCAACAGGTAGGTTCCATCGTCGCCCGGTGATACGGATAGTGTTGTGATGCCGTACATCCCTGCTAGCCCCGCCAAAAAAGCACCAATGCCAAAAACCACCATAAACAGGCGATTGATGTCATAGCCCAGCACGCCCACCATTGCGTCGTCGTCAATGCCTGCGCGGATGACAACACCCAGGCGGGTGCGGCGGATAATGAACCACAGCACCACACCAACCACCAATGCAGACCCTAACGTAAACAGCCGAAATGTCGGGTAGGCGACGAGAAAATCGCCAATTTGAATACGGGTCGCACCGATGAGCACTTGCGGGGGGTTCACAAGGTAGTTCTGCCCGCCATACTGTGCCAGCAGCAAGTCTGCAATGATGATGGATATAGCAATCGTGACAAGCGCCTCGCGCAGGTCTTGCCCGGCAATGTGACGCAAGAAGATCTGCTGCATGGCAATGCCCAGCACTGCTGTGAGGGCAGGCGCAACGATCAGGGCAACAAGCCAGTTCTGCCCCGTTGCTTGCCAGACCGTATAGCTAAGGTAAGCACCGACCAAATACAACGAGCCGTGCGCCATGTTGACTGTTCTAAGCAGACCAAAGATGAGGGAAAAGCCACTTGCCACCAGGAAGTAGAGCGCCGCAAGTGTCAGACCGTTGAGTGTTACAACGACGAATTGGGTCATGAGAGCCAGAAGTTTAGTTGAATAACAGTTTTTAGTTTTCGTGTGTAAAAATTAACGCAGCGTTCAGTTTGGCGTCATTGGTCGTGGGGATGACTTTGCTCATCCAAATGACCTCAGTCTTTTGGATTAGTCCTTTAATTTGAGGATAGCCAACCTGGGGAATAATGAGCCGTTTTCACAACCGTTTAGCGCCAATAAAGCACGAAAACCGCCCTTGTGCCGCCGTGTTCACAGTCAAGTGATGACATTTCTCACTAAGAATCTTACGCAATATGCGACATAATATGAGTGTGAAATGAGAACAGAGAGGGTGCATCCCATGAGCGAAATCATCACCCACGACATTATCATCGTTGGCGCAGGTCTAGCCGGAAGCTGGGCAGCAATGGTCGCCGCGAGAGAAGGCGTAAACGACATTGGCGTATTGAGTAAAGTTCACCCGCTGCGCAGCCACAGCGGTGCTGCACAGGGCGGTATCGCCGCAGCGCTCGGCAATGTGCGTCCGGTCGCAGGCACCGGTCCGCGCGGCGCACTAGAGCAGGTTCCCGCAGGTGAAGACGGCGTAGACACCCCCGAATTGCACATGTTCGACACGATTAAGGGGTCGGACTGGCTAGGAGACCAGGACAAAATCGAAACGATGGTGCACGACGCCGTCGATATCATCTACGAGTATGAGCACATGGGTTGTGTGTTCAGCCGCACAGACGACGGGCGTATCAACCAGCGCCGCTTTGGTGGGCACAGCGCCCCGCGTGCAAACTTCGCTGCGGATTGGACGGGACATGTGCTGCTGCACACCATCCACGAGCAATGCCTGAAGCACGGTGTAGAGTTCTATGAGGAGTGGTACGCACTGGAGTTGCTGGTCGAAGATGGCGTTGCCTACGGCGTGGTTGCCATGGACATTGTGAGTGGCAGATTAGTAACGCTCATCGGCAAGGCGGTCATGTTTGCCACAGGTGGCTACGGGCGTGCCTGGAAGATTACATCCAATGCGACGGCGAACACAGGCGACGGCGTTGCTATTGCCTACAACGCAGGCGTGCCGCTGATGGACATGGAATTTGTACAGTTCCACCCGACAGGCATCTATAAGCACGGCATTTTGATGAGTGAGGCGTGCCGTGGCGAGGGCGGCTACCTGACCAACGCGAGCGGCGACCGCTTTATGGAGAACTACGCGCCAGACAAGATGGAACTTGCACCACGCGACCTCGTCAGCCGCAGTGAACAGACTGAAATCGACGAAGGGCGCGGCGTCGGCGACGACAGCAAGGGCATCTACCTGGACATGCGACACCTGGGCGCTGAAAAGATCATGTCTCGCCTGCCGCAGGTGCGCGAGATTGCCATGAACTTCCTCGGTGTGGACATTATCGACGCACCCGCGAAAATCCAGCCGACGGCACACTACAGCATGGGTGGCATCCCCACAGATGTAAATGGGCAGGTCATCCGCGATGCAGACGGCAACCCATTCACGGGGTTCTTCGCGGCAGGGGAGTGTGCCTGTGTGAGCGTGCACGGCGCGAACCGCCTCGGCACCAATAGCCTGTTAGAGGCATCAGTGTTCGGGCGGCGCACGGGCTACGAGATGGCACGCTATGTGCGCGGCGGCGCTCAAATCCCGTCGTTCCGCAACACCGACCCGACAGAAAAGCAGCGCAAGCGCATTGAGCGCGTGATGAACAACCCCAAGGTCAACGGGCACCGCGAGAACGCCGCCGCGCTGGCAGAGGAACTGAAGTGGAACATGACCGACAACTGCGGCATCTTCCGCGACGGCAAGGGGCTGGAAACTGGACTGGGGAAGATCAACGAACTGCAAGAGCGCTTCGACTGCGCAGAGGTGATGGACAAGAGCCGCCGCTTTAACACTGATGTGCTGATGGCGCTGGAAACCGAAAACCTGCTCACCTTCAGCGAAGTCATCGTCGCCGGGGCACTCGCCCGCACAGAAAGTCGGGGCGCACACTCCCGCACAGATCATAAGAAGCGGGACGACGAGCAGTGGATGAAGCATACCGTTGCAACACGAGACAACGATGGCAAGCCCGCCCTCACGTACAAAGATGTGTGCGTGGACTGGGAACGCTACCCGCCGCAAGAGCGCAAATACTAAACACGACATGCAAGCAGTGAGGGCGTGGCGAGAGCGCCCTCATGTTGAAACAACAAGGGAGATAACCACATGAGCGAACAAACCATGGTCACGGTACGAATCAAGCGGTTCAACCCGGACGTAGACAAGAAACCCTACTACCAGGACTACCAGATCGAACTCACAGCGGAAAAGACCGTGCTGGACGCACTCGAAGAGATCAAAGCGACACAAGACGGCAGCCTGACCTTCCGCCGCTCCTGCCGCCACGCGATTTGCGGTTCTTGCGCGATGATGGTCAATCGGCGTAATACGTTGGTGTGCACCAAGCCGCTGATTTCCGTCGCCAACGAGGGTGGGCTGTTTAGCAAGCAAAATACGGTCATGATCGAGCCGCTGCCTTACCTGCCGATCATCAAGGATTTGGTGGTTGACCGCAGCGTGTTTTGGGAGCAGTACCGTGCCATCAAGCCCTGGCTCATCCCACCGGATGAAGTGCCGACACGCGAGTATCGTGTGTCCCAGGCAGAAGTGGACGCGATGGAGCAGGCAGAAACGTGCATCATGTGTGGTGCGTGCTATTCTTCCTGCCCGGTGGTTGCGGGCAACAAGGATTACCTGGGGCCGCACGCCATGCTGAAGGTCTTCATGCGGGCAATCGACCCGCGTGACCAGGGCATTGACGAGCGGTTGGACGGCATTGCTAACGCCAATGGCGCGTTCCGCTGCCACCAGGTGATTAACTGCATTGATGCCTGCCCGAAGGGACTGAACCCGGCGAAGGCAATCGCACAGCTTGCTACCATGTCGCTCAAGAGCGGGCGTTTGTCCGCAGAGCGAGCAGCACGGTTGCAAACGCTGATCGACAGTGCAGACGACCCGGCACTACAACCAGAAAACGCGCATGACGACCACGATACCCCACAACCACAGGTGATGGCAGACACCATCCCCGTTGTTGAGCAGTAAACCTCGAAACGCGCACCCATGCGCAAAGCTTGCCCATACGCCGCCTTACCGACGGGGTGTGGGCACAACCTTGCCCGAACAAACGTGGTACCGCCTTCTGGAACGCGCTATAATGCCAAGGGTAGTGTGAACCAACCCGGAAGGCGCGACCCATGACGGACACACAACCGGAAAACCGAGAGCAGGCTGCGTCCGCCACACCCCAACCCGAACCAGGACCCATCCCACAGACGACGGTCGCCGCCTCACAACCTGAACCCGAACCTACGCCGCAAGCCACGGTCACTCCACCACAGACGGAACCCGAACCCACCCCACAGGCGACGGTCGTTGCACCACAACCTGCCACGCCGGAACCCGAACCTACGCCGGAAACATCAAACAACCGCGCTACCCAGGAAGTATCCGCCGTATCTCCGCACAAAACAGAGACGGCGGAAGTACAAGCTATTCCAGACGTCTACTTCTTGCTGCACCCGGAGAACGAAGCAATCGTGAGCGGTGAGTCTCGTGAGCTGCCGCCCCTAGGGGTCCGCTGGGTGTTTATGCTCGGCATCCCACTGTTGATTGGCGCAGTTACGCTGTGTGGCGATGCTGTGTCTCGGTGGATAACCATTATTCCTGCTTTTTTGGT
>CAYVGI010000057.1:17102-28421 GCA_964451095.1 uncultured Anaerolineaceae bacterium | reverse complement strand
ACGGGATTGCCGTCGATCATGAAGCCCAGCGACTTGACGATTTGCCCCAGTTTGCAGCCGATCTGGTCTGCTGCCATCTGGCTGGTTGCCGTGGAATCTTCAAAGAATGTCATCTCTACGTCCAGTTGGAGCTGTTCCAGCGCTGCCTGCACGTCCTTGGGGGTGAGTGGTTGCATGGTTTGTCCCGCGCTACACTTGTGGCGACTGTTGAAATACAGGAGGCAGATTGTATGGCGCAGGCACGCACCGCGCAAGTCAACGGCGCGAGAATGGAGCTAGTGCAGGGGGACATCACCCACCAGCAAGTGGATGCTATCGTTAACGCGGCGAATACATCGCTGCTGGGCGGCGGTGGCGTAGATGGTGCTATCCATCGGGCGGCAGGTCTGGAACTGCTGGCAGAGACACGTACGCTCGGTGGCTGTAAGGTAGGGGAAGCGAAAATCACCCGTGGCTACAAACTGCCCGCAAAGCATGTGATTCATGCAGTTGGTCCGGTGTACAACCCAGCGTCGGGTTCTCAAGCGCCGGAGCTATTGGCGAATGCTTACCGCAACAGCCTAGAGATCGCAGCGGCACATGGGCTTGCCACGGTTGCGTTCCCGGCGATTAGCACGGGGGTGTACCGCTACCCGATGCAGGAAGCAGCGGAGATTGCACTGCAAACAACGATTACGTTTCTACGGAACCCGCAGACACGCGGTTCGGTTGCCCTGGTGCGGTTCGTGTTGTTTTCAGCAGATGCGCTGAGTGTATTCCAGGGTACGTTGGAGGGGATAGCGGTGCGTGCCGGGGATGTGGTGCTGGAGTAAGTAGACCACACCTTGGTTCAGTCCCGGCTACGCACACACGTTTAGTTCATGTCAGCATCTTGCAGCGCAGCGAGCACGCCGAGGAAGGTTTGGAAGTCTTCCTGTTGGAACTTCTCGCCGATTGCTTTGTCCAGCTTGCAGGCGATGTCCATAATTTCGTCGCGTTGTGCGTGTGCTTCGTCCGTGAGGAAGATGCGAACAGCACGGCGGTCAGACTGATCTGGGCGGCGCTCAATGTACGACTTTTTCTGGAGTTTATCTAGATTTGGTGTAAATGATGTCGCTGCCCTACCGACTGCGCGAGCCAACTCCGATGCGTGTTGACCGTCACGCTCGTAAAGCGCACGGAGGATGTACCATTCGATTACCGAAAGCCCTACCGGTTGAATAGCCTGGCTGAAAATTTGATCGACATTACGAAGTGCAATATCCATATTACACCATATCGAACCATCGAAGCGCAGATTAGACACTTTGTCCTTAACGTTGTATTCCATTGGTACAGTCACTTTACACTTATCCTTATGATACCGGGCACTTTGCGAAACAAATGATTTGCGTACCCTTTTGCCTAACCCACGCTATACATAGGTTACTCAGAGCTTGTAAGATACCCGTTAACTAAACATCATTTTGATTTTAGCACACGGTTTATGGGTTTTGCATATTGAACTTTAGTCTATATGCTTTTACCTAATTTCCAAGAGTACTATGCGACCAGTGGGCATATGAATACTGTAAACATTTAGTTTTACTTTACTAACAATACGTGATCTACACCGTTCTGCGTCCGCAATCGCGTTCCCGTCTCGGGCACGTACAACCCCACGCGGATCTCGTGAAAGTCCGTAATGTTTGGGAATGTGTATTCATCCATTACGTATTCACCATCTAGCCACAGGGATGTCGGGTAGGTGTTGCTCTGTGGCATGGCATCTTGCTGTGCAATGATTATACCATTTTTATCGACAATATGCACAAACACTTTATAGTTAATTTCCGTAGAGGTGGCAGATTGCCACACAAGGGATATATGCAGTGCGTTTGTTGCTTGTTCTAGGGTGTACCCTTGCAACCGCAACGTATCGCCAAATGTGACGTCCGCGCTTTGTGACGCTGACGGCGGCGTAAAGCGGCGCTCCAACTGCTCGATCTGTATCGTTCCTAGTTCTACGGTGGTGGATGAGGCATTCGCTACATCTGCACGGATAGCAAGCTGATAGCGCCCCGGAGCAATATCACGCGGCAGGTAGGCACGGGCGCGGTCAGTCATAAGTTGTCCATCTATCCAGCTTGATGGTGGGTGTTTCTCCATCATGGGTGCGTCTGTCTCTAGCTCGATTGTGCCCGCTTCGCCGATCAACACAAATTGATAGCTCATGGTGTGGCGGGTAGCACCGGGATACGCTTGCCAGTGCAATATGGATTGTAACACTTCCCCAGGGAATAATGAAAGGGGGAAACTTTGCCATCCTAATAACGTTATACCGCCATTGTCCAAATATATATTCGCTGGAACCCCCACGTTTAGATCACTCGCGTCCGGGAATGTGTTCGGGCGCAGTACCTCTACCTGCCCCACCTCCGCCCAAATGCCCGCAAAGGCACCCTGTGCGTCGCTGTAGGCAAGGTAGCGCTCTGTGCCGCGTGCCACCCATGCCATCTTCACGCGGTAGATGCCGGGGGGGGTACCGATGGGCACGCGCAGCCCTGGTACGCGCTGGATAAGCGTTTCGCCCTGTTGCCAGGCGCGGGTACCGACGGAGAAAGACTCCGCACGGGCAATCACATTGCCCAATTCGTCCTCTAACTGCACGATGGGGGTCAGGTCGTCGTCGTCGGGCGTTTGCAATACTTCCCACCCGGTAACCACCGCCACGCGCCCGGCAGGGAGGGCAATATCGGAAAAGTCTGCTAGCAAGCGTATGCTTTCGTTACGAACGTCGGGCGCAGCAGCACCCGCTGTGGTTACTGTACGTGCCTCCACCGCAGAGAGTTTCGGTGGCAGTGGCACGCTGCTGCCCAGGCGCACCACCTGGAACGCAGGTTGCTCGTCGGGTGCCTGGGGCATATCCGGCGTAGCCGCGCCTACCTCTGCGAGCCACCCCTGCCAATCCTCTGGTGGTGGGGCACTGCGCGGGAAGATCACCGTCGCGCTGCCCTCACTGGGCAGGAACAGCGTGTCGGTGCCCAGCCAGCGCACATTCGGCAGGTTGAACACACTCACCGTCGGGTGATTGCGATCTTGTGCGGCAACGTAAACGGTTTCGTCTGCTGGCACGTTTTCTAGCGTCCATGTGGCTGCCGCTGCCAGGTCTGCGTCGGTGTCGTAGTACAAGTCCGCACGGGACGCCCACGCGAAGTAGTCTGCGGCGGTAAAGGCAGTGCCGAACAGCAACAATGCAGCTAAGGTAGCATACGCTGCGGCGTTGCCAATGAGCCATGTGGACAGTTTTTGGTAGCCCAAACCGCCTAGCAGGAAGACCAGCGGCACCATCGCAATTGAGCGCATGTGGTTGGGGGGGAGTCCGCTGGTTGAGATGACGCTGGGAACGATCATCAGCGGGGAGAGCAACAGCAGCACACACGCGGTTCGTTCGAGAGGGGGACTATGCCGACGCAGCAGCAGCAACACGGCAGTTCCGGTGCCCAGCAGCAATAGCGCCCCCTCAATTCGCGTGAAGTACGGTCTGCCGGGGGGGTTGTAGCGCAGCAGTGCCTCCCCCTCCAGGAAGAACATCCGGGCGTGCAGCCAAATGCTGTGCACCAACGTGATCTCGTTCTCGCCACCTGTGACCTCGTACAAGCGCCCAAAGAAAATGTCGGGTTCCTGCACGGCATACACCGCAAAGGGCAGCGCAACTGCCACCAGCGGCAGGAAAAACGCTGCTCCCTGGCGCAAGCGCCGCCACCGCTGCCCACCGTCAAATGCCAGCAGTGCCAAGCCACCTATCGCTAACCACACCGGGAACAACCGAGACGAGTTGTACGTGTACACAGTCGCACCAGCAATCAAACCGCCGGCGACCAGCCACCCCCATCCACCAGCGCGGGCACGCAGCCCCCGCCATAGGAATACCAACGCCAGCCCCTGCATCATCGGCAGAGTAATTGCCCGGAATGCCTGCCGTGCCAGTAGCACCTGCGGCAGCGATACCGCCGCGATGACGCCGGCTGCCAATCCGATTAGAGCACCGCGCCGCCCAGGGAACATCAGCCGCCCCAGTGCCATGGCACACGCCACCGTGAGCAAATTGCTAAACACACTGACGAGTTGCAGCGAGAAGCGCCCATCGTGCACCAACGCCAGGAAGGGGGCGCTGAGGTAGTAGTACAGCACCTCACGCCCCTGGTAGTTTTCCACCATGGGGAAGTAGCGTGCCCCACCAAAGGCAACGGTTCGTGTGATGATGAGGTTTGCCGCTTCGTCATAGTGCGGACCGGGTGGGAGTTCTGCCAGGCGTGGGATGCGGAGTGCCGCTGCCAACAACAGGATAAACACTGCAAATGCGAGCGCTGTGCGTTGCATCGTTATCGTTCGTTTGATTGAGATAGAAAGAGTTTGTGTGTGGTTATAAAGCGCATACTTTACGCTATACCCCCATTTATGCGGCTATTGCTGCGCAAACAATGAATTTTTCTCGTAGAATATAGACATCATTAAGCATTAATTTCCGGGAGAAAAATCTACCATGAGCAGCACAGAATTGAAAGAGGCATACAGTTCCATCAAAGGCGGGGACAAGGTCACAGCACGCAGCATCCTACGCCCCTACGTGAAGGAAAACCCACAGGACGCTAACGGGTGGTGGCTGCTTGCCCACGCCATCGACGATACCGACCAGCGCAAACGCAGCTTGCAGCGCGTGCTCAAGCTAGACCCGGACTTTGCCCCGGCGCGGCGTGAACTCGATAAGCTGGACAAGCTGGCAGAGCGCGATGACGATTTCCTCCAGGACTTGTCGTTCTCGTCTGATACGAGTGGTGGCAGCAAGGCAAAGAATAAGAAAAACGCAAAGGGCTCCGGCAGTAAAACGGAGATTATCATTGGCTCGGTGCTAATCGGCATTGGGCTGATTGTGCTGGTGTGCGGCGGCATTTTCTACGCGGTGTCCCAGGCGACGACCAGCGTTATTGACGAAATTGCGCAGAGTGTGACCCTTGAGGCGAACACGAGCAGCGGTAGCGGCAACGTGCAGGTATCATCCGGGTCTGGTGGTGGTGGGTTGTATGATGAGCACTTTTGGGATGTGATTGACAAGGGTTCCATCAACACTGGGCAGACCGTAAACGGCACGGTAGATACATTTGATGACGACGGTTGGACGTTTGAGGGACGTGCCGGGCAAACGGTCACGATTGAAGCCAACGCGACTGACGGCATCTTAGACACAGAGTTGTTCTTGTATGCGCCGGGTGGCACCTTGCTGGATGAAAACGACGACATTAACTTTCTCGATGGCGATACGGACTCCCGTATAACCTTCACGCTACCTGAAGATGGCACCTATGGCATTGTCGTGAGCGCGTTTGGAACTGGCGGTGACTATCAGCTTTCCGTGCGGTAGATGAGCGGTGCGGGTGCGGGTGGTTCAGGCGTGCGCGTAGATCACCTGCACCACCAACTGCCCCAGTTCCAGGCGGTCGCCAGTGCGCAGCAGGCGAGATTCATAGGGGCTGAGGCGCTGCCCGTTGACGTACACGCCGTTGGCGCTGCCCATGTCCTTGATGGTGAGGTTGTGATGGCGCTCGTTGTAGGTGAGTGCCATGTGCAGCCGAGAAACACCCAATTCGACGCCGTTGTACTCGGTGAAGTCTACATCCGGGATCACGCCGCCGGATTGATCGAAGCGCCCGAAGATGAGGCTGCGCCCGTAGTCCTGCGGGCACAGTTCCATCACATGCTTGTGCTGCGGCAACCGCAGGATGAGCGTTGTGTTGTGTTTGTACAGATCATCGCGGGTGTTTTGCGGGCGGGTAAGCTGCCGCGTGTGGACGTTGCGGGTGATAATGCCCAACGGTGCGTTGCACTTCTGGCAGTGGGTGGTCGCGTTCCAGTTGAGTGTGCCGCAGTTGTCGCACAGCTTGGGGGCAGTGCCCACACGCGGCATGGCGCGTGTATCCTCAGCAGCCGTTGCACCCTGCGATGCGGTGCTGCGCTGGCGCTGCTTGTGCACCTGTTGCTCGTAGTAGCGCACCCCCGCCACGATCTTCTTACGATCTTGCTTATTGGTACCCTCAATTTGTGGGCGCAGCCGCTCTAGCGCTGCCCTGGACGGCTGCCCCTGACCGCGTAGTAGCACATATGCTCGCAAAATCGTGTTGACGTGGCTCACGGCACGCCCTCCGTGATGCACCTTAATGAATTACCAAAGCATTGTGATTATATCGGAGAGCGAGGGGGAAAGACGTACATTTCTTGTATGAAGTTCGTTACGTGTTGCCTGAAGATTAGCGTTCTGTGAGTTTATTTAAAAGAAACAAACCAGTGTTTTAATTTTGAAAACGTGCGGTAACATCATTATGGCAATTGTAAATTCATGAAAATTTGGGATAGTACCGCCAATGAACCCGCACATGCCCTACTTCTTTGATGGACGCCTGCACCTGCCTGCCGCCACACTGCACGCACTGATGTCACATGGCATTGACGTGAAGACCGCTCAGTGCATTCGCAAGGGCGTTGCGCTGGACGATACCACCACACTACAAACCATCCAGACCGCGATTGAGGCGTACACCGAAACAACGCCCGACAGTGAAATCTCGCAGGCAATCCGCGAGAACGATGTGCAGTTCATGCTCACGGGCAGTGCCCGCGCCTAACGCTCGTCGTACGTGCCCGCGTCTGCTGCTGGCGCATAGCTCACAAGCACGCGCTGCTCTCGGTCTTCAATATAATAGACGATGTAGCGCTCATCTGGCAGCAGGCGGGGTGCGCTGCCGATGCGCCCGTGCAGCGCAACAGGTGCGCCTTTAGGCGTGTACAGCGTTTGCCGACGCATCAGCCGCTCGGCAAGGTTGGGTTGCTCCCCGCCGTAGAGGTGCTGCCCCTGCACAGGCAGGCGTGTGTAGCGCACCCCGCGCAGCCCAATTGCGGCGGCAATGCCCGCCACCACCAGCACAATGAGTAATGTTCCATACCGTGCCAGCCCCACAACACGCAGCATACCCACGGGGTTAAATGCAAACATGACCAGCACAGGCACTGCCAACAACACAAGCGGCAGCAGTGGACGGGTGGTTAGCTCCAGCCACTGGTCAAATGTGAGCCTGCCGCGCTCGTTTGCACGCAGCCAGGCACGCATGTAGCGCGGTACCGCTTGTGTAGTGGGTTGAATGCCGTCCGGCATTGTCGGTTAGTCTCCTGCTGCGACTGCTTGCTGCGGGCGCGGCGCTTGCCAGCGAATTTGCCGCGCCTGCAAGATGAACACACTAGACAGAATGAGCGCCCCGCCGAGTATCTGCACCCAGCCAAGCATTGGTTCGCCCAGCAGCACAATCGCCAGGGACACCGCCAGCAGCGGCTCCAGCGATGCGACAATGACCAGACGCGACGCGCCCAGTCGGTCGATTGCCTCGTAGAGTGCCGCCGTTGGGATAACGGTTGTCATCACTGCCAGTCCCAGCAGCGCCCCGTAGGTCTGCCAGTTGGGGGGCACTTGCAGCCCCAGCACAAGCACACCGGGTATCAGCGTGAGCAGCGTACCTGTTACCGTCCAGGCGGCGGCACGCATCTTCGCCTTATAGCCCGTCATAAAGTGCTGCTGCCCAATATTGTACAGCGCAATTGCTAGCGCGTTAAACAGCGCAATGGCAATGCCGATAGCGTAGGCGCGATCCATGTTTGCGGCAATCCCGGCGACATTACCCGGCTCTAGCACCAGCAGCACTCCCGCCGTTACAACCAGCAGCGCAATCCAGCCGCGCAGGGGCAGCCGCTCGCCCAGCAGCGCGTTAATCACAATCACCATGATCGGCTGCGTGCGGAACAGTATGATGTAAATGCTGGCGTCTATGTAGCTTAGCCCATAAAACGCAGCAAGCGCCCCCGCTGCCAGCCCCACGCCTAGCAGCAGCAATTTAAGGCGCGGCACATTGTTATCCTCGGTGTTGGCATTGGTACCGCGCAAGCGCCCCCGCAGGTAGATAATTGCCCAGATCATCGGCAGCGCCGTCGCAAAACGCCATGCAGCAATATCAATGCCGCGAAGGTCACTGTAGCGGTAAACCAGCTTGGTAAAGGTCGGCAGGAAAGCGTAGCCGCCCATCATGAGAAATGCGAATAGGATTCCATTTCGTGTTCTAGCATCCATGCAGGTAGTGAATTCCTCGTTGGGTTCTGTACAAAACAAAGCATACGAATAACGACCATGCTTCAATAGGCGTTTTAAGTCTCGTGCGGCGGGTATATTAAGTTAGTTGGGGGTCGCGGGCTGCGCTGCTTCTTTTCTAAGGCGTTTGCCGCGCACAGGGCGTGCTTCCAGGATGATGATGCTGGCGAAGATGAGCGCCCCACCTAGAATCTGCATCATCGTGAGCCGCTCACCCAACAGCGTCCACGCCAGCAGCACTGCCACAATGGGTTCTGTTGTGCCCACAATGGCGGCACGGCTCGCCCCCAACAGGCGTGTGCCCATCACTAACCCGAAGTAGGGCAGCACAGTCGCCACTGCGCCCATGCTGACGACCATTACCCACAGGTTCAGGTTCGGCGGCGGCATCACCCCCCGCTCCAATGTCGCCGGGATGACAAACAGCGCAATCGGGATCGTTAGCAGCAGCGACCCGGTTATCGTCCAGGCGCTGGCACGCGCTGTTGCCGGGTAGCCCCGCTGCACACGCCCATTCCAGATCATGAATACGGCAACAACCAGCGCGTTTAGCAGCGCGATTGCCACACCCAACGTGGTAATTTCGAGTTGACCCGCCGCCTGCTGACCCGGCACCGTAAACACAGTCATCACGACGCCGAGTGTGGTTAGCCCCAGTGCCAGCCAACCGCGCCAGGGCAGGGGTTCACCCAGGACGGTGTTAATCAGCGCGGTCATCGCCGGGTAGGAGAAGAACAGCACGACGTACACGCTTGCGTCTAGCTGTCGCAGCCCGAACAGCCCGGTTAGCGCGGCACACACCGCCAGGATACCCGTTAGCATCAGCTTCACGCGGGGCAGTGGTCGCTCCAGGCGGGGCGGTTTTGTCACGCGCATCCACAGCGCAGTTCCGATCCACATCACAGGCACGGCGACCAGAAAGCGCCAGAACGCAATGTCCAGTTCGTGTAAGTCGCTCGCGTTGTAGATGAGCTTGGTGAAGATGGGAAAAAGCCCATAACCTACCGATGCTGCCAAAATGAAAAATAATCCGTTGCGTGCGTCTCTGTCCATGATGTGCGCCTGTTGTGCGAAGCCGTGAAAACAGACGTCAGCGTATCATGTCGCTGCCAGACCATGTATAGCCAATGTGCCGACGCGACCCGCTTGTGTTACCATAATCTCATTTAGCACACATGAGCGACCTATGACCGAACATCGCCGCCAACTCACCCACACCGACGTACGCCGACTTGCCATCACCCGCCAGCACCTGGGCGGTGCGCCCCCGCCACCCATGCTTGACCTGATTCGTGACCTGGGCTGCCTGCAACTCGACCCGATTAGCACGGTAGAGCGCAGCCACCTGCTGGTGCTTTGGTCTCGCCTGGGGCACTTCGACCACGACGCGCTGGACACACTGCTGTGGGGGCAACAGCGCCTGTTTGAGTACTGGGCACACGCTGCCTCTATCGTAATGACCGACGAGTACCCGCTGCACAACTGGTACATGCGCCAGCACGCCGCCGACCCTGCCCACCGTAACTGGCTGGCAGAGCGGGAACTGCTGCCGCTGCTGGATCATGTGCAAGACCTGCTGCGCACGCAGGGCGCGATGCTGTCTCGTGATATGCAGGATGACGGCAAAGACCCACGCCGTGAGGATCACCCGTGGTTCAGTTCGCGCTATGTGCCGCGTGTACTGGATTACCTGTGGCGGCGCGGGGATGTGATGGTGGTGGGGCGGCAGGGCAAGCAGCGGGTGTGGGGGCTAGCGGAACAGTATCTGCCGGAGTGGACACCGCGTGCGACCTGGGACGACGCGCAGGTCACGCGGTATGCAGCGCAGCGAGCGGTGCGGGCGCTGGGTGCCGCCACGCCCAAGCAGATGAAATATCACTACACACGCGGGCGCTACCCCAACCTGCCTGCTGTGTTGGATGCGTTGGTTTTTGAAGGTGTGCTGGAGCGGGTGCACGTCGTGGACGACGCGGCAGCGTTGCCGGGTGAGTGGTACCTACACACCGACGATATACCGTTGCTGGAGCAAATCCGGGCGGGGGCGTGGCAGCCGCAAACAACCCTACTTTCCCCCTTCGATAACCTCATCTGCGACCGCGAGCGCACCGAGCTGCTGTTTGACTTCCGCTACCGTATTGAAATCTACACGCCAGCGGAAAAGCGCGAGTACGGTTACTATGTGCTGCCCATCCTGCACGGTGATCGACTGATTGGGCGGATAGACCCGCGCATGGATCGCAAAACGGGCACGCTGCACATCAATGCCGTGTACGCAGAGAAGGACGCGCCGACGGATGCGCCTGCTGTGCTGGCGATACGAGCATCAGTCGAGTCGCTGGCAGGCTTCCTGGGCGCAGAGGACATTGCCTGGGGGGATGTGCCCCGTGGGTGGATGAACCTGTTGTAACAATATTCGGATAGTTGCCCATCGTCACACAATACGAAACACAATGAACACCACAATTGTGCTAAACTAGGCGAAAACGCTAAGACAATACATATTGGCTCTAGGAGTGTTCATGTCATGAAGGTCTATACCGTTCTACTCGCGTTTCTGTTCGTTGTGTTGGTGCCCACGCAGGTTTCGCAGGCACAGGTAATTTCCATTGATGTGCCGTGCAGCGCTTCCGCGCTGGTGAACGCCATCGAAATCGCCAACGAAAGCCGCAACAACGATGTGCTCAACTTGACGCCGAACTGCACCTACACCGTTTTCAGCGTCAATAACTCTGCGGGCGGCAAGGGTCCGAACGGGCTGCCTGCCATCGTAAACAACGGTGCGCTGACCATCAACGGCAACGGTGCCACCATTGAGCGCAGCAGCAGCCAGCAGTTCCGGCTATTGTACGTGCGCCGCGCCGCCAATGTGACCATCAACAACCTGACAATTCGCGGCGGCAAGGCGTTCCGCAACGGCGGCGGCGTGTTTAACGATGTCGGCAGCATCACCATGACGAACACGGTGATTACCCGCAACGAGGCATACCACGGCGGCGGCATCGCCAACGAGGGCGGCGGGTTCATCCAGCTTGCGAACAGCGCTGTTGTCGATAACGCAGCGGGCATGGAAGGCGGCGGCATCTACAACGACAACGCCGAAATAAAGCTGCGCGAAAGAATCGTGGCGCAAAACACAGAGAACTACGGAGGCGTCAACTACAACTACGACCACC
>CAYVGI010000057.1:0-17092 GCA_964451095.1 uncultured Anaerolineaceae bacterium | reverse complement strand
CCAGGTCAACGGCTTCCTCAACGACGGCAACCTGACGCTGGATTTCTCATCTGTGATGAGCAACAGCGCTGACCAGGGCGGCGGCGTATACAACACATACCTGCTGATCTCCGCCAACAGCACGTTTTTCCGCAACAACGCCGTAACGGACGGTGGCGCGGTGTACACGCTGGGCAACGGGCTGCTGTACAACACCACCGTGTTCGACAACACGGGCACGACGGGCGGGGTGTACAACCTGTTCCGCTCGCTGATCCTGTTCAACAGCATTCTGGCGTTTAACGGCGGCGCGGACTGCACCAACGACCCGTTTGTGAACCCGGTGGGCATCGTCTCTGGCTCGAACAACCTGGTGCGTGCGACTGGCACCTGCACGGGGCTGGCGAACCCGGTGGGCGGTGACCCGCGCCTGGGCGACCTGAGCACTGCGCCCAACGGCACCCAGTACTTCCCGCTGCGGGGTGGCTCTGCGGCGCTGAACGCGGGCACAACTTCTTCTAACCCGGATACACTCGTGTTTGACCAGACGGGAAGCGGGCGCGTTGTGGCGGGCGCGGTTGACCTGGGTGCGAGCGAGGCGACAATTGCGCTGCTGGACGTGGACGGCGACGGGGAGATCAACCCGGCGGACGCCATTTTCGTGACGAACCGCATTGGTCAGCCCGCGCAAAGCGAACCGCTGGCGGACGTGAACGGCGACGGTTCTATCAACGCGGATGATGTGAACCAGATTGTGGCGTCAATTGGGCTGGTGGTACCGGGCAGCTAGCAGAAACAAAAAGGGGCGAGTGTGAATCTCGCCCCTGTGGGTCTTGTTACGTTGTGCGGGGCGGTTAGGGCGCCCCAATCACGGGTTTATTCTGCGGGCGGCAGCAACACGCCGTCAATTACATGAATCAGCCCGTTTGCCGCGTGGATGTCCGCAG
Organism: uncultured Anaerolineaceae bacterium; assembly: GCA_964451095.1. Classification (GTDB taxonomy): domain Bacteria; phylum Chloroflexota; class Anaerolineae; order Aggregatilineales; family Phototrophicaceae; genus DAOTTY01. The sequence continues at coordinate 16,166 of CAYVGI010000057.1, read as the reverse complement.
CAACGACTGTCACGCTGTCGTTGAGCACCAGCCCCTCGTCTGTCACACTCAGGGCAATCTCCGCGCCCTGCACAGTGGGTACGCTGTCCATCCCGACGACAACCTTGCTCTCTGGTGCGACCGGAACGACATGGTACAGCAGGATGTCCGTTAGGGTTTCGGTGTCTGCCAGCAGTTCCTCAGCAGTCAGCCCCAGTTCGTCCAGTGCAGCAGCAAATGCCTCGTCCGTGGGTGCGAACACCGTGAACGGACCGTCGTTGGTCAGGGTATCGACCAGCCCTGCTGCCTCTGCGGCGGCGAGCAGCGTGTTAAAGTCGCCAGCAGCGGCGGCAACAGCGGGGATCGGCTCCAGCATCACGCCAGAAACCGGGTCTACGCCCGTGACAATCTCGCCAGCAGCAAGCGCTGCCAGGATCTCGTCAACTGTCGCGGTCACTTCTTCCGGCACATCAGCGTCGTTCGGCGGCGCAACACCCACACTGCCGTTGGTCACATCGCCCACGAAGATACCGCCACCGGGGAAGCCTTCGCCGCCCTGCACTAGCGATTCAACCACGTTGTACACACCCTGGTCAACGCGCTTGACGGCGGATGTAACGATGAACTCCGCGCCGGGGGTGGAGCCAGAGCCAAAGATAGTGAAGTACTGGTCCTGGTCAACGCCGATGACCTGCACGCCCTGCGATGCGGCGTAGAGGATGGCACCGTTACCCGTCTGACCACCACCACCGAACAGCACGTCGGCACCTTCACCCAGGAACTGCTCTGCGGCGGACTGACCGCGCTCTGGTGCGACGAAGCTGTCGATGTACACAGTCAGGATTTCAATGTCCGGGTTGGCAGCGGTTGCTCCGTTAACGTAGCCGTTGCGGAACTTCGCAACAGGCGGGATCTCACGCCCGAATACACCACCGATAGTGCCCGTTTCGGTGAGCAGAGCCGCCATGTAGCCCACGGCGTAGCCCATCTGGTCTTCGCGGAACTGGATGCCCGCGAGGTTCGGCGGTCCGTCTGCGTGGAACTGATCAACGCCGATGAAGTACACATCCGGGTTGGCGTCTGCTGCTTGGCGCGTCACGTCTTCCATCAGGAAGCCGACCGTAATGACAGCGTCGAAGCCTTCGTCAACGCAGGTGGCGATGTTGCGCTCGTAGTCTGTGGGCGCAGCGGTTTCGATGAACGTGGTCTCGAGGTCGAAGTCGTCTTCAGTGCGGATCATGCCTTCGTAGGCGAACTGGTTGAATGATCCGTCGTTCACACGACCTTCGTCTGTTACAAGGCATACGGAGTCGATAAGTGGTTCTTGGGCGGCAGCAGGCAGCACACCAAGTACTGCTACTGCGGCAAGGGCGCAGCAAAGTAGAATGCGGTTCATTATTTCGTTATGTCTCCTGAAGTTTCGCTGAGAGGTCGTTGATTTGGTACCAAGCATGGTTGTACGATGATGTTAACCAAAACTTAACCCTATCTACCTTACCAGTTTAACGCAATATTTTGGCGTTTTCGAGTGCACAGTGCCTCAAAATAACACAATATTTAGCGCAGTTTCATTATGGAAATTTGATAAATCCAAATTGCGCCGTTTTATGGGTCTCGGTTCACACAAGCTGCACCGCGTAAAAGATCGTGATGAGCAGGCTAATCACCAGCACCAAAAACGCCAGCGTGCCATACGGAATCATGATGACGAAAAAAAGTATGCTCGCCATGACGTTATTCTGGTAGCGGTTGAGGGTAGCAATGATCGGGATGGGTCCGACGAAAAGCGCGAACAGCGCTGCCGCCAGCGCAGGCAGCGTGCTGACCCCATAGCGGTACGGGCGGTTAAATGTAACCTCGTCGCCACACGCGATGAGTGCCCCACCCGCGCTTTGCAGGCATTGCCCCCATGCCGCCAGCGCGACCGAGAAGATTTGCAGGGTTTCGTACAGCACAAAAACGCCAGCAGCAGTTACACCCGCACCGATGATGGTCGCCACCCACCAAACGCTGTCGTCGGCGTCTGGGTCGGGGCGCTGGGGTACCCGGCGGAAGACTTCGCTGTTATCGTCGTCTGGTTCGATGAGTGGCGCAACGTCGGTAAGGGGTGTGTTCGGGCTATCGTCCGGCATAGTGGTATATCACTCTACGATCAAAAGCTGCCACATCTCTGGCAGGTAGGGTTTGGGCGTGGGGGGTACCTCCCCAACCAGGCGGCGACGATAGTACCGTGCCCAGGAGCGCACATGTGGGTCACGGTCGTTTTCTTCTACGTGGATGAATGTGTTCAGCATCCAGCAGGCGTCGTGGGCGTTGGGGGTGGTGGTGTTCAGCAGGCGGTTCATATCGTACAGGGCGAGAAAACGTTCCAGTGCATCCAGGTGATGTTTCGCCCGTTTTACCAGCAGTTCCAAGTCAGTCATAGCATAGTGGCAGATTTTGCTGTGTGTGGTTGCGTTCAATTATGGCGAAAACGTGTTCTGCTATGCAAGCCCTGAGCGTCCAATGCAAATCCGATGAACTTCTTGCAAGACCTTTACTGCTGCGTTTGCCATGTGTGGTAAAGTACGCTAGAGAAAGAACATCTATGTTTCACAGCATCGGTAACATCAGGACAGAAATTGGGCAGCGAATGGTAGACGAACAGAACACAGAGAAATCCACCCGACAGAAACGAGCGACACAGCAGGCTTGGGCAGTGCAAGGGTACCTGGTGCGCTACCCGTCCCGGCGCTTTGCCCCCCCCGCAGACATCATCGAACTGGAAGACAAAATTATCGTACTGGTGGAAATCGCAGGGATGACGCCGGACGCATTTCGGATCGCCCTGTACAGCCAGAACATGGTTGTGACGGGCGTCCGCGAGCGCCCGGACTTACCCGATGCCGCCTACCACCAGGCAGAGATTGGCTTTGGCGAGTTCAAGCTTGCCATCCCCATGCCCTGGTCGGTAGAGCGGGACAGCGTGACTGCCAGTTACGTGAACGGCTTTTTGCGCTTGGAACTGCCCCGCCAGCAGGCGCGGCGGGTGCACATTGTCGATGTGAATACGGAAACGGAAAACGAGGTCAGTTAAGCACATGGCAGACGAAATCAAAACCGAAGATGGTACGGTCGTAGACCCAGACCTGATCGAAGAAATTGAAGAAAACGAGACACCAGACGACACCGAAGCGCCCAGTGATAGTGATGATGAAGCGCTAAACCGTCTGCTCCAACTGGGCATTCAACTGCGTGACGAGACCCACGAGGACGAAGAAGACGAGCAAGAGCGCACCGTGCCAGACGAACTGCCCATCTTGCCGCTGCGTGGGCTGGTGGTGTACCCGCAAACGGCGATTCCGCTGACGGTGGGGCAGCCGCGCAGCATCAGGCTGGTGGATGACATCATGGCGGGCGATCGGCTCGTGGGGCTGGTTGCCAGCAAAGACCCGGAGCTAGAGTCGCCGGAACCGGATGACATCTACCGTGTGGGCACGCTGGCGTCAATCCACCGCTTGTTCCGCGCCCCAGATGGCACCATCCGCCTGCTGGTGCAGGGGCTAGAGCGCATTGAGATTGATGAGTTCACCGAAACTGAGCCGTACCTACGGGCACGGGTGCACGCCGCAGCAGACATCCACGCACAGGATGACCTTGAAGTTGAGGCTTCTGTGCGCAACGTGACCGACCTGTTCACCCGCCTGGCAGACCTTGTCCCCAGCATCCCCGGCGAGCTGATTAGCTCTATGCTCAACCTGGATGAGCCGCTGCACCTGGTGTACTCCATCGCCACGTACATGCGGATCGACCTGGAAGAAGCACAGGCGCTGCTGGAAATCTCATCGCTGGAAGAGAAGCTGCGCCGCCTGACCGCCCTGCTGGGCAAAGAGGTGGAAGTGCTGGAGCTTGGGCGCAAGATCCAGACGGAAGCAAAGACCGAGATGGAGAAGATGCAGCGCGATTACTTCCTGCGCGAGCAGATGAAGGCTATCCAGCGCGAGCTTGGCGAGGGCGACGACGAGACCAAAGAGGTTGAGCGCCTGCGCGAGAAGATTGACGCGGCGGGGATGCCGGAGGAAGCAGAGCGCGAGGCACGCCGCGAGCTAGATCGCTTGTCCAAGCTGCCCGTGCAGGCAGCAGAGTACGGTGTCATCCGCACGTACCTGGACTGGATGGTGGAGATGCCGTGGAGCAAAACCACCGACGACAACCTGGACATCAAGCACGCCCGCACCGTGCTAGACGAAGACCACCACGGGCTGGAGGACATCAAGGAGCGCATCCTGGAGTACCTCGCGGTGCGCAAGCTGCGCCAGGAACGCGCCGAGGAGTTCGAGCAGCAAGACGAGGAGCAGGGCACCCGCGATTACATCCGGCGTGAGCGCGGAGGTGCCATTCTGTTGTTTGTGGGTCCTCCCGGTGTGGGTAAAACGTCATTGGGTGCCAGTATTGCCCGTGCCATGGGGCGCAAGTTCATCCGCATGAGCCTGGGCGGTATCCGCGATGAGGCGGAAATTCGCGGCTTCCGGCGCACGTACATTGGTGCGATGCCCGGTCGCATTGTGCAGACGATTCGCCGGGCGGAAACGCGCAACCCACTTATTATGCTGGACGAGGTAGACAAGCTCAGCCGTGACCTGCGCGGCGACCCGTCCTCGGCGCTGCTGGAAGTGCTGGACCCGGAGCAAAACAGTGAGTTCCGTGATAACTACCTGGACGTGCCGTTCGACCTGAGCGATGTGCTGTTCATCGCCACGGCAAACGAGCTTGAACCGATTCCAGGACCGCTGCGCGACCGCATGGAGATCATCCAGCTAAGCGGCTACACGGAGCAGGAAAAGGTTGTCATTGCCAAAGAGTACCTGGTGCCGCGCCAGACGCGGGAAAACGGCTTGCGCGACGACGAGATCACGTTCACGGATGATGCGCTTGCCAAGATCATCGGGGACTACACCCGTGAGGCGGGTGTGCGTACGCTGGAGCGTGAGATCGGGCGGGCGGCACGTAAGGTCGTCACCAAGATCGCGGCTGGCGACGTCGAACATATGGCAATTGATGAGGTGACCGTGCGTGAACTGCTGGGCAAGCCCCGTGCACAGCGCGAAACCGAACTGCAAGAGCGCACAAACGCGCCAGGGGTAGCAACCGGGCTTGCCTGGACGCCCGTCGGCGGTGAGGTGTTGTACGTGGAGGCAACGGCGTTCCCTGGTGGCAAGGGCTTTAAGTACACAGGGCAGCTTGGCGACGTGATGAAGGAGAGCGCCCAGCTTGCGCTGAGCCTGGTTCGCGGGCATGCCACCGAACTGGGTGTGGATAGCAAGTTCTTTGATGAGAACGACATTCACTTGCACGTTCCGGCGGGTGCCGTGCCCAAGGACGGACCCAGCGCAGGCATCACCATGACCACGGCGCTGGCATCGCTGCTTACATCGCGCCCGGTGCGCAATGACCTCGCCATGACGGGTGAGATCACGCTGAGCGGCAAGGTGCTGCCGGTGGGCGGCATCAAAGATAAGGTGCTGGCGGCACACCGCCTGGGCGTGAAGACGGTCATCCTGCCGCAGAAGAACGAGCCGGACATGGAAGACATTCCCGAAGAAGTGCGCGACCAGATTGAGTTCGTGCTGGTGGATGAGCTAGACGAGGTGCTGAGCACAGCGCTCGTACAATAGGCGCTGGTAGGGTCGGCGGCATAAGTGACGTTGCTGGCGTAGCAACGCCACCCGACGACACAAATCGAACGAAAACGCAGGGGCGAGAGCAATCTCGCCCTTTTGCGTTGGTAGGCTACGGAATCGTAATGGGACCTATCCCCACCTGTGTATCGGTGGTGCCATCTGGCAGTGTGACCGGGAGCCGTTCTTCGGGGCGGTCTTCGTCCGCGAACACGGCGACGCTCAGCCAGTAGTCGCCAGGGGAGAGCGGTTGTTCGGGGTCAACAAACAACGCCACAACATCGCGTACACGCTCGCCGTCGCGCCAGCACGTCATCGGATAACGGGTTGCTTGCGGCTGCTGCACAATCGTTTCGCCAACAGGACTGCCATCTGGCGCGACAAACAGCCCGGAGATCCAATATGGCTGCGTCACTGGTTGTTGTGCCTGCCACTCGATCACCACATAATAGGCAAACGGTAGCGGACTGGTCTGGGAAATTCCCCTGGCATAGCCCCAGCTTTGCAGCGCAATCTCGTCGTCAAAATTGGCGTTGAGCGGCAGTTGCTGTGGGGATGGCAAGTTCTGCGGTTGTGCTGGCGGCGGTTGCATCTCCTCTGCGCCGAACACCACCCATGTAGAAGTAAGTGCCAGGAACATCGCCGCATGTGCCACCGTGAGCACCGTCCACGCGCCGCGATTCTCATGCACGAGCGCCGCCGCCACAATCACGACAAACGGCGTAAAGAACGACCACACCCGCGCCGTCTCCCCGCGTGCTACCCCACTGACTGCCAGCACCAGTACGCTCAGCCACAGCGCCCACGCCATCCTGCGGATGCCCGTGTTCGGCACGCGCAGCAGCAGCAAGCTACCCAGCACCAGCGGTAGCCCCGCAAACAGCGCCCAATCGTATGTGTGCAGCAACACCCATGGCAGGTACGGGCGCTCTAAATCCAGGTGAACCCCAAACGAAGCGCCCAGCAGTGCCCAGGGTGCCTCCCCACCGTACAGCATCCAGGCGACCCACGGCAGCGCGAAACCAACGCCAAACCACGCACCAATCACCACTGCCCGCCGCAATCCGCGTTGTATTGCAGGGGCGAGATTCATCTCGTTCGCGCGGGCGTGGGCGAACGTGTGCAGCAGCGTGTAAAAACCGAACACGCCGATCACGGGTATGGGCGCGAAGTTTAAGAACGTAAGCACGCCGACCAGAAACCCGGCAGCGACCATCGCCCTCACCCTGAACCCCTCACCCTCCGGGAGAGGGACTTGTGCTGGCGTAATCTCACCACCCAGCCCCCGCAGGAAGACGTAAAACGCAGTAATCGCCAGCAGCGGGTACACCGTGTTCCAACTGCCCGCAAATGCCGCGCCTATCGGCACCAGTGCCCACCACAGCGCCGCCTCGCGTGCCGGGGCACCCAGCCGCCGTGCTACGCCATACACCGGGAACACCGTCAGCGCTGCCCACAGCGGCATCAGCATCCCCACCCACGCAGATGCCCACTCCGCGTGGCTGTACGCCAGCAGCGCGTAGTTATTGCACTGGTACACAATCAGCGGCAGCGCCATTTGCCGCGCCAGTGCCGGGAACTGCGCCAGCAACCCTGTTACGCCCTCGTGCAACAGTGGCAGCCCCGGCGGCGACTGAATCACGTGGCGGCTGACGGTTTCGGTTTCCGGGTCAAACGTCGTGGCAAAGTCCGTCCAGTTAATGAGCGTTGCCCGGTCGAGTTCAAGCGTGGCAGCAGCATGATGCGGTCCGGTGGCGACCATGGACGCGGTGCGGATGAACAACTCGTAGCCGATGTTGGGCTGCTTTAGCCACACGACGCCTAACGCCAACGTCACGCTGCCCACCAGTGCCCACACCAGCGCCCACACGCCGCGCTGCGTCCAGCGCAGCAGCGCCCACGCCCCGGTGATGTAAACGGTCACGGCGGCGGCAAGCGCTGCGGTACGGGTGCCGGGTGCTGCCTCATGGAACCAGCGCCAGCCAAAACCCCCACGCAGGTAGGGGTGCAGGTCAATGTAGAGCGCAGTTGCAAACAGAATGCACACAGCGCCAATGATGAGCACAGAACGGGATGCGGTACGGAGCATGGGTTGATGCCAACTGTCGAGAAGTCGCGCACATGGTACACCGCAAATTGCAAAAAGTAAGGTCGCATCGGGCTAATGGCCCCTCCGTGTGACTGTGGGTGCCAGCAAGCATAAATCCGGCGCTGCGCCGATGTGAACCCATTGCGCAGGGGCGGCACAGGAATGCCTAACGAATTGCGTGCTTCTCTGGTACTTTCTGTGTGGGAAGAACGCACAAGAAAATCAGATAGGCACTATGGAACTTGGGCAGCTAGAGGCATTTGAGCGGGCAGCACGCGAGGGCAGCTTTACGGCAGCGGCGGCGGTAATGGGGCTGACGCAGCCCGCCATCAGCACGCGCATTGCCGCGCTAGAACGCGAACTAGGCGGGGCGTTGTTCGAACGCGGTGGCAAACGGCTGGCGCTCACGCCGCTGGGAGAAAGCATCCTGCCATATGCGGACAAGGTGCTTTCTGCTGTGCAGGACGCACGCGAGGCGGCGGCATTGCATCAGGCGGGTAAGTTGGGCAGTGTGTCCATTGCTGCACTGGATACGCTGGGGGTTGCCATGCTGCCGGAGCCAATGGAGCAGTTCCGGCAGCGGTACCCCGCAGTAGATTTCACGATTCGGCTGCGCATCAAGCAGCAGATTTTAAACCTGCTGCACGACGGTCGTGTGACATTGGGGCTGAGTGCCGCCCCGCTGTGGGACAAGGGGGTGCGTGTGCTGGCACGGTTTCGCAACCCCATCCGGGCGGCGGTGAGCGTGAACCACCCGCTTGCAAAACGTGACCACCTGACGATGCACGCGCTGCAATCGTATCCGATCTATCGCAGCACGCTCAGCCCGACTGCAACCGCGCTCATTCAGGATTTGGCGGCGCAGGGCAGGCGTGGCAGCGGTGACGGTGATATCTACGTCCCGGCGATTATGGCAGCGCCGCTGCTGCTGCAAGGGCGGGGCGTGACGTTTGTGCCGCAGGCGCTGGTGCAGCAGCAAGTGGATGACCGCCAGCTTATGTTCTTGGACGTGGAGGACATGCCCGCGCTCTATACAGAGCCACTGCTCATCACGCCTGCTGACCGCACGCTGGATGCCCCGAACACGGCGTTTGTGGCGATGTTGTGCGAGCGCTGGCAGCACATGCGCGTGGACGGGTGAGCGGGCTATTTCTCCAGGCGCTTGAGTGCTTCGTTTTGTGCCATGGCGACGATGCCCATTAGCCCCTGCCCCTTGCCCATGCTGATGTTCTTGCCGAACAGCGTGAACACAATTTCGGGTTTCACAGCCGCGACCTGCTCCAGCGGCTGCCCGCTCAACGACTCGTCCAGCACGATGGACATTGCCTTGGCGCTTAGCCCCTGCGGGTTCAGCACATCAAACCAGAACTTGAGTGTGCCGTCCGGGTTTTCCTCTGCCCAAATGTACGCGTCAGACTCGCAGTGCGGCACACGGTGCTCCTCTGCGTAGGGTTGTTCTGCGAGGCGCTCTGGCACTTTGGACTCCGGGAAGCGGTCTGCCAGTTCGATGAGGTACTCGGTGCGCTCGGTGCGGTCTTCAATCCACTCAAAGTCTTCTAGCAGTTCTTGCAGCTTTGCAGGAATGTCGCTCATTGGTTATGCTCCGTCTGTACATAGTTATATGACAATCATAGCACCGTATGCGTGTGCTTTGTACTTATGATGGGGGTAGGGCGGCAGGATGCTTATGTGGTTTTTACCCACCGCTGCTTGGCGAACAAAACAAGGTTAAAAATGAGGAGATGTGGATATGAAACAGACTGTACTCAGGTGGCTGTGGGCGCTGGTGGCGGTTAGTTTGGTGAGCACACTGGGCAGCACAGGGATCGCACACGCACAGCAGGAACAAGACACAGACCGTCCGTTCATCGGCGTGTCCTTCTCGCCGGATGGCACTAGCGGTGTGCTGGTGACGCAGGTGGTGGCAGGTTCCCCAGCAGAGCAGGCAGGGCTGCAAATTGGGGATGTGGTCGTCACGTTGGATGGCTTGCTGGTTAGCGGGGCGAACTTGCAAGATGTGATTGGCGGCTACGCCATTGGCGACACGGTTGAGCTGGGGGTGCTGCGCGACGGCGCGACGATTAGCGTCATGCTCACGTTTGGGCAGCGCCCGACTGACGACGAACTGGAAACAGCGGGCGAACCACCAATACTCGAAACGCTGGAGACGCTAGAAGCACCCACCCTGCGCCCGCGCCTGGGTGTAGCGATTGATACAGCCGTGGACACGGAAGGCGCAGTGGTCACCAGTGTGGCGCAGCCCAGCGCTGCCGCCCGTGCTGGCTTGCAACCCGGCGATGTCATCACGGCAGTGGACGGCACACCGATTGACAGTCCCGATCGGCTGGTTGAGGTGATTGCAGGCTACGCGCCAGGGGATACGGTGCAGTTGCAGGTGGTGCGCGGCGGCACCCCCCAGGCAATCAGTGTCACGCTCGGTTTTGCGCCACCGCAGGCAGATGCCGCCCCGCCCGCGACCCTAATGGCATTGCCCGTGGGCAGCCTGGCATACGACGCGGAGGCAAACACCTGGACGGTCGTGGATGATGCGCTGGCAGAGAACGGGTTACAACCCGGCGACGTAATCATGGCAATCAATGGCGAGACGATAGCATCACCGGAGGCGTTATTCGATGTGTTGGGAGAAGCAATTTTGGACAACGGTGCCGAGCTAACCGTTTTGCGAGATGGCAACCCAATCACGGTTGTGGTTCCGGTTGAGGTCGTGACCGCGTTCATCGCTACGATTGAATAAGCAAAAAGGCGCGTTACCCTCGGTTGGGCAACGCACCTTATTCTTTGTCTACAGTTGTTGCAGATGATCTAGCTATGCTTGTGCGCCAACGACCTGCTTTGCAGCTTGCAGTTGGATCTCAATCTTCACGTCCTTGCTGACCAGTACACCGCCAGATTCCAGTGCCTGGTTCCAGGTCAGTCCCCAGTCCTCGCGATTGATTGAGGTTACGCCGTTGAAGCCAACGCGGGTGTCTCCGAAGGGGCTGTTTTCCATCTCACCAAAGTATTCAACCTCGAACGTGACGGGCTTGGTGGTGCCACGGATGGTCAGGTCGCCCGTAACGGTGCCCTGCTTGTCGCCCGTGACCTTAACTTCAGTGCTCTTGAAGGTCATTTCCGGGTGGTTCTCGACGTCGAAGAAGTCCGGGCTGCGCAGGTGGTTGTCGCGGTCGCCCACACGGGTGTTGATGGTGTGCACCTTGATGGTTGCCTCGATGCTGCTTGCTTCCGGGTTTGCCTCATCGAACTCCAGGCGTCCTGTGATGTCCTCAAAGGTGCCGCGCACGGTGGTAATCATCATGTGCTTCACGGAAAACTCTGCTGCAGAGTGCAGGGTGTCGATCTGATAGACTGCCATAGCTCATCTGCTCCTTGTAAATGTTTGGGCACTTAAACGGAACACCGTCCGTTTATCAAGACGTCCAAACTATAACCGGACTGTATTCCGTTTGTCAACGTGGGTGGCACCGCTCTGATGAATCTCTTACGCTCACATCAGCAACACATCATATGGCGGTTGGGTCTCGTCCAGTGCTTGGCGCAGTTCATCTGCCGTGACGGTGAGACCGCGTGCTTCCGCCTGTTGTGCCAACCGTGTGATCAACTCGTCGCGGTCGCGGGCACCCTGTAGCTGCGCGGCGAGTGCCTCGTCTTTTTCTGCCGTTTGCAGCAGGTCGCGTGCGTGTTGTAAGCTCATGGTCGTACCTCCTGTTTGGTTTACCTTGCCCACAGCATAGCAGGATTGCGTTAACCGGGCGTATGACGCGGGCGGCACACAGCAGCGGCTATTCCACCGCCCAGGTGCGCACACTGCCGTCCCCGCCGCCGGAGACTAGCACGTCGCCATCGGGGCTGAACGCCAGCCCCAGCACCCACGCAGCGTGGTCGTCAAAGCTGGCGACCGGGTCGCTGCTGCCCACGTTCCACAGGCGCAGATTGTTGTCTCGCCCGCCGGACGCAATGCGGCTAGCGTCTGGGCTGAGTACCGCCCGCCACACATCGTTGTTGTGCCCGCGCAGCGTCGCGCTGATGACACCGTTTTCTACCTCCCAAAGCCGGATGGTGTCGTCTGTGCTGGCGGATACCAACAGCGCTCCGTCGTCGCTAAAGTCCACACTGCGCACGGAGTCGGTGTGTCCGCGTAGGGTGCGCTGCAATGATCGGCTCTCGACATCAAACAGGAAGATGTTGCCGTCGTTGTCCCCGGCGGCGATGAGCGTCCCGTCCGGGCTAAAGGTAACGTCCAAGTAGCGGATGCCGCCCTCCCTCAGTGTGGTAAGCTGTGTGCCCGCGTTCACATCCCACAGGCGGACGGTCGCGTCCTCTGCTGCGCTTGCCGCCAGCGTACCATCCGGGCTGATGGCGACGCCGCGCACCGCAGATGTGTGCCCCAGCAGCGCCCCACGATAATCGCCTGTCAGTCCGTCCCACACATGCAAGCTGCGGTCATCGCTGCCAGTGACCATCACGCTGCCGTCCGCGCTGAGGTCAATGTCGTTTACAACGTCGCTGTGCTGCGAGAGGACACGCGGGGTGCCGCCTGTGCCGTCAAGCCACGCCCGCACGGTGCCATCTGCGTGCCCGGAGAAGATGACGCCGGATGGATTCACCGCTACCGCCCGCACTACATCCCCCACTGGACTTTGATAGAGCACCATGCCTGCGGTCACGTCTACGGGTGCCGCCGCGACCGCTGTGCCGCCGCGCACGGGTGTGATTGCGGTTGCGCCCGGCGATGGGTTGATGCGAATAGCGCCGGATAGCGGCGTGGGCGTGTTGGTGGGGTTGTTTGCGGCGGCAGCGGGCGTAACGGTGCGTGTGGTGCTGCTGCTCTCCGTGAACAGGGCAAAGTAGGTAAACAGCGCAACAGCAGTCAGCAGGGCGAGCACCCCCAACCCAATGCCTACACCGGTGACAAACCCACGCGCAGGTGCGGGCGAGGGAGGTGGTGCCTGCGCAGGTGTGCTGGATTGTGGTGCAACGCTCATCGGCGCGGGCTGCTCCGATGCAGTGCGTGGCAGCGGTGCTGGATTTGCCGGTGCGGGCGGTGTGGATTCTACGGTGGGGGCAGCGGGCGGCGGTGCGGCGGGTTCTGCTGGTAGGGTGGGGGCGCGGTGTGGTGCGGTGTTCTCCCTACCGCCAAGCTGGAACCGGAAGAAGTCTGTAGGCGACCCCGTATCGCCTTCAAATGCCGCCTCGAACGACTCTGCAAATGCGCTGACCGTCAGGTAGCGGTTGTCCGCGTTTTTGGCGAGCGCCTTTTGCAGCACCGTGGAGACACGCTCTGGCAGGTCTGCGCGGTGTGTGTGGACGGCGGGCGGTGCCTCGTTGAGGTGTTTTTGCATGAGGGCGGGCGGGTTGCTGCCGTAGAAGGGCAGCCGCCCGGTGAGCGCATAGAACAGCAGCACCGCCAGCGCGTACTGGTCGGTTGCCGGGGAGAGGTCTTCGTCGCGCCATTGTTCGGGTGCCATGTAGGTGGGTGTGCCGATGGTCACATTTTCTGCTGTGAGCGCCATGTTTGCCCGCAGCACCTGTGCGATGCCGAAATCCACGAGGTAGGGGTCGCCCTGCCCGTCAAACATCACGTTACTTGCCTTGATGTCCCGGTGGATGACGCCCCTGCTGTGGGCGTAGCTGAGTGCCTTCGCCATCTCCTTTGCCAGCGTCACCACCTCGCCGAAGGACGGCATGGGCAGCCCGCGTTCGGCACGGTATTCAATCCGCTCGCCCAGCGTGCCGCCCGTCAACAGGCGCATAACGATGTAGCTCAGCCCGTCCTCGGTGCCATAGTCGTACACGGGGATGATGTTGTTGTGCTCCAGCGTGGCGACCGTTTTTGCCTCGTTGTCGAAGCGCTGCGCGTACGTGGGGTCGGTCGCCAGGGTGCTGGAAAGCACCTTTACAGCGACGTTGCGGTTCAGGCTGGGCTGGTGGGCGCGGTAGACGGCGCTCATGCCGCCTGTGCCGACGAGCGCTCGTAGCTCGTATTGCCCCAGTGTGCGCCCGCTGAGCGTTGCCAAGTCCATATGTGCGTGTCCTGTGTTTGCCTGTGCGTTGTGCCGCTATTCTGGCAGAAAAAACACAGGTTGGCGAACCGCATGTTTTTATATGCCTTTACACACCGGTGTTTCGTTTTTGTTATATGCTGTATGCACTCCGATGGACAAGAGACAAGCGAGGCGAGCATCATGACGACTGTATTACTCGTGGAAGCAAACCGGATGCTGCGTACCATGGTCGCTGCTGGGATGAGCGGCTACGGCTATGACGTGTATGAGGTATCCAACATGAAAGCGGCAATGCAACTGCTGGAAGATGGGCTGTGCCCGTCTGTGCTGGTGACAAACTGGAACCTGCCCGACGGCAATGCAGAAGCGCTTATTCTAGCGGTACAGGGCGCGGCTTCTGCCGCTGATTTGCGTGTCATCGTCGCAACCGGGCAGCCGGAGCAAGTCACCTGCCATGTGGACTACATCATGCCCCGCAACGTGGGTGTAATGGACATCCTGACGCTGCTGTAGCACCCATGCTCGGCGCTGCACCGGGCGCACACAATCCAAAAACCCCCCAAAGAACACTGCACCTTGCCTTCCCCCGGCAACGGGACTAACGTGGCGCGTTAACATTTGCTCGTGCGCGTCGCCACCCTGAGGACACAAGATGGATAGAGAACTGAAGACACACCTGCTGTGGGCGTTTTATGTGCCGTCTACCCTGGTGGCGATTGCATGGGGGCTGCTAATCCCGGTGCTGCCCGTTTTCGGCAGAGACCTTACGCCGTCCTATTTGTTGCTGGGGCTGCTGTTGGCGGGTGACGCGATTGGTAAGTTGTTGTTTGACCTGCCCGCCGGGGCGATGCTGCGCAAGTTAGGGACGCGCCACACGATGCAGCGCGGGCTGCTAATGACGTTAGCCGGCATGGCGTTGATGCCGCTGGCAAACAACATTGCGCTGGCGACGGGGCTGCTTGTGTTGGCAGGCGCTGGGTTGTCCATCTACAGTGTCTCCCGTCATGCTTACATCACGCAGGTAACAAACGCGCATGTGCGTGGGCGGGCGATTGCGCTGTTCGGCGGCGTGTACCGCTTTGGCAAGTTCGTGGGTCCGGTCATCGGCGGCTGGACGGCGGCGGTGTTTGGGGTGCGGGCGGTGTTTGGCGTGTTTATCCTGTTTACTCTGGCGACACTGTACTTTGTGTGGCGCTACATGGGTGACGCCAAAGTTGACGCTGCGCCCGCGCACCCCCACGAGCGACTACGCCTCCGCTGGACGGTGCAGCAGCACAGCGGGGTGCTGTTCAGGGCGGGGGTGGGGCAAATATTGGCACAGCTCACGCGCCTGGGCTGGTTGTGGGCGATCCCGCTGTATGCTGCTACTGTGCTGGAACTGGACGTTGCGGTGATTGGCGTGGTGGTGGGGGTTGGTGCGGCATTCGATGCGCTGTTGTTCTACAGTGCGGGGTTGATTATGGATCGCTTTGGGCGCAAGTGGGCGATTGTGCCGTCGTTTGCGTTGCAGGCGCTGGGCACAGCCCTGATTCCGTTCGCTGGTGGTGCCTGGGCGCTGGCGGGGGCGTCGATCCTCATCGGGGCGGCGAACGCGATTAGCAGTGGCACTATGATGACGGTGGGGGGCGATTTGTCCCCGACGGAAGCACGCGGGGAGTTCCTGGCGGTGTGGCGGTTCATTGGCGATGTCGGGTTTATGGGCGGTCCGCTGGTGGTGGGCGGCGTGGCACAGGTGCTGGCGCTGCAAACGGCGATTTTTACGGTGGCGGGCGTGGGACTGGGCACCGCAGTTTGGTTCGCCCTGCTCGTACCAGAGACACTCCGGCGGGCGCAGGTGGTGCGCCGCCCGCAGATTAACGCATTTCCAATAGGTGACAATGAACCGTTATGACCTGCTGCGCCCAAGCTGTGTTATAATTTACCGCACGACAGACAACGTAGATGGAATCGTTAGAACGGTACTGACTGAAGGAGTAATGCTTCTGGATTCGCTGGAATTGGCACGTTACATTGTGGATGTGATTGAGGATAAGAAGGGCGAGGAGATCACCCTACTGGACTTGCGCCCGGACGCGATTATCGCGGACTTCATGGTTATTGCGAACGGCACAAGTGAACGCCAGCTACGGGCGCTCACGGAGTATGTGCGAAAGGGCGTGAAAGACGACCGAACCAAGCTGCCCTTCGCCGTGGATGGCACGCCGGAAAGCGGCTGGATCTTGATGGACTACGGCGATGTGCTGGTTCACCTATTTGATGAGGAGCAGCGCGAGTTCTACGATATTGAGGGCATGTGGCGCGAGAAGGCGCAAGTCCTGCTCAGCATCCAATAGTGCCCACACCAACGCTCGCGGCTGCGCGGGCGTTTTTTTCTACAGCGGCAAAATGAGCTGAGTGAGTCGTTGCTCCAAATCGGTT
>CAYVGI010000056.1:0-28695 GCA_964451095.1 uncultured Anaerolineaceae bacterium | reverse complement strand
CAGCTTAGCTTGTCCACCTTGTCTTGTCTACCAAATGGATAAAGTCGAGTTTAAGAGTCTGTTTACGTAAATAGCAATTTGATTTGTTTACCACCACTTGCCGGGCGTTGTTTGCGATATTCTGGCACTGTAAACATGTGGCATCACATAAAAATGAAAATTGTAAAGAAAGCACACTCGCACGGCACTTTCATGAATTTTTCTTCAGAAGTGCTGCACATGCCCGCCTTTTGATTTACCCTAACAGATGACGTAACCGTAAATTAACTGCACTGGTGAAATAATAATGGAAAACTACGACAACACCTGCCCAATGTCCCAGCAGGAACTGATTGCAGAATACTTCATGGAGTACCGTGCAAGCCTGCTTGCAGTTGCGGCATTCATCGACCGCATGGAACGCTCTGTAGACAAAAACGGCGAGGGTGACTTCCGCTGGCAAGCATTCAAAGAGGCAATGGCGGTGCTGGCAACTGACGAACCCGACCGCGTGCACAAAATGCAGATGATCCTGAGTGACCAAGACACGACCCTCATGGACGAGCGCGACAGCCAAAGCGCTTACGGTGCCTTTAACCCGGAGAGCCGCCCGAAAGCGGTTGCGGTCAACGGTGTGGAATAGTTCTGACTTCGACGATTGACACGACTTATTGTAACGAGAGGGAAATGATATGCACTACATTGATATGCACGCGCACATGGTATCTCGTGCGACGGACGACTACAAGAACATGTCGCTGACGGGCTGCGTCGCCGTGACGGAACCCGCATTTTGGGCGGGCTTTGATCGCGTTTCAGTTGATGTCTTCCGCGATTACTTCAACCGCCTGACGGACTTTGAACCGAAGCGAGCTGCAAAGTACGGCGTGCAGCACTTCACATGGCTGTGCCTGAACCCGAAAGAAGCTGAAGACCGCGAGCTGACCAAGCAGGTGCTGGACATCATTCCGGAGTTCCTGGCACGCCCGAACGTGCTGGGCATTGGTGAGATCGGGCTGAACCGTGTGACGCGCAACGAGCTTGAAAGCTTTAAGGATCATGTGAGCCTGGCGCTAGAGCATGACCAACTGATTCACATCCACACACCGCACCTGGAAGACAAGTACAAGGGCAGCAAGTGGATTGTGGACACGCTTGTGGAGACGGATGGCGTCACCCCACACCGCGTGATGGTTGACCACGCAGAAGAGCATACGCTGCCGATGATCCTGGAAAACGGCTTCTGGACGGGGCTGACGCTGTACCCCACCACAAAGGCATCCTACGCTCGTGCGATTGATATGCTGGAGCGCTACGGTACCGACCGTATCATCGTTGCCTCCGCCTGTGACTGGGGTCCGAGCCAACCGCTGGCAATCCCGAACTTCATCTACGAGGCACGCCGCCGTGGGCACTCCGAGGCGTGGATCAAGAAGGTTGTGCTGGAAAACCCGCGCGAGTTCCTGAGCCAATCGCCAAACTTCAAGCTACACGACGAAATGATGCCGCTGAAGCTGAACGCGTAACCGACGATTTTGACGGGGCACGACATCTGTTATGCCCCATTTCCAATTTCTGAAAAACAAGACGGGAGCAACGATTATGCACCTGAACGACGGGCGCGACGTCTATCTGACCTACTGCACGAACATTCACCCCAGCAAAAACTGGGATGATGCGTTCGACAACATCAAGACGTACACGACGGAGCTAAAAAAGCGCATCTCGCCAGACCAACCGTTCGGTATCGGGCTGTCACTTTCCAACGCGGAGATGACCGAACTGCGCAAGCCCGATGTGATGCAGGCTTTCCGCGACTACCTGGACGCGAACGGGCTGTATGTCTTCACAATCAACGGCTTCGTCTACGGCGAGTTCCACAACCCGCGCATCAAGGACAACATCCACTACCCGGACTGGCGCACGCAAGAGCGTGTGGACTTTTCGATTGGGCTGGTGGACGTCATGGCACGCCTGCTGCCAGATCACCTGGACGAGGGCAGCTTCTCGACACAGCCGCTTTCCTACAAGCACTGGGACGGCGTAGATGTGGCAGACGAGACGCTGTGGCGCACCGTGACCGAGGGCATTGTTAAAGTGACGGCAAAAATGGTAGAGACGCGCCGCGCAACGGGCAAGTTCATCCATGTGGATATTGAGCCAGAGCCGGACTGCCTGCTGGAAAACAGCGACGAAGTGGTTATGTTCTACGAGAAGTGGCTGCTCACACACGGCGCAGAGCAACTCGCCGCGCAGCTTGGCACCAGCGTGGACGAAGCAAAAACGCACCTGCTAGACCATGTACAAATTTGCTATGACACCTGCCACATCTCCGTGGCGTATGAAGACGCGAAAACCGTGCTAGACAAGTTCGAGAAGGCGGGTATCAAAGTCGGCAAAGTGCAGATTAGCTCCGCACTGAAGGTGCCGCTGGCAGAGCCCCCCGCCGCCCGTGGCGAGCAAGCAGAGTGGCTGGATCAGTTTGCGGAGACGAACTTCCTACATCAGGTTTCCCAGCGGAACAAAGACGGCTCCGTACAGCAGTACCCCGACCTGGATGTCGCGCTGCCGCACATCGCCAACGAAGACGCTGACGAGTGGCGCATTCACTTTCATGTGCCCATCTTCGTGGAGAGCTACCACGAAGACACCTCTACCACACAGGATGCGATCATTGACGCGGTGGAAGAACTGAAGAAACGCAACTACACGCGCTTTTTGGAGATTGAAACCTACACGTGGGAAGTGCTGCCCGCCGACAAGCGCGTTGACCTGACCGATTCGATTGAGCGTGAGTTCCGCTGGACGTTAGCATGTCTGTCTTAACCCAAAAACCACATAACAACGACCTTGCAACCAAGCTGCGCGGCTACCTTGCGCTAGCGCGGATTTCCAACTCCCCCACAGTGGCGACTAATGTGCTGGCAGGCGCGGCGCTCGCCGTCCCGCTCGTGCCAAGCTGGACGCTGGTCATTCTGATCGTGTCGCTGGTGCTGTTTTACACCGCAGGCATGTTCCTGAACGACATTTGCGACTATGAAATCGACAAGCGGGAACGCGCTGAGCGCCCGCTCGTGACGGGCGTTATCTCCCTGCAAGAGGCTTGGATAGCGACCGTAGCACTGTTCGGCATTGCCAATGGGCTGCTGCTGCCGCTGGGATGGCGTGTATCGGTTGCGGGGTTGGTGCTGACCGGGTTCATTGTGCTGTACGACACATGGCACAAGAAGAACATCATTAGCCCGCTGATTATGGGCGCAAACCGCTTCATGGTGTACATCATCGCGTACCTTGCGTTTAGCAGCGTGCTCGGCGCGAATATACTGGTTCCGGCGGGGCTGCTGCTGCTGTACATCCTGGGGCTGACGTTTGTGGCGAAAAGCGAAACCAGCAGCGAGAGCTTTACCAAGTATTGGCCGATGGGCGTGCTGCTGTTGCCCGCTGCCTACTACGGTGCCGACATGCTTGCCAACCCTTTGGGGTTACTTGCTGTGATCGCGTTCGCGGGGTGGGTGGTGTTCAGCGCCACGTACATCTACGCCGACAGTAAGCGCAGCATCGGGCGGGCAATCTCGTTCTTGCTGGCGGGCATCGCCCTGCTAGACGCCATGGTGCTGGCGAGCTTGGGGTCACTGTTCGGGGTTGCGCTGGCAATCGGCGGATTTTTGCTCACCCTGTACTTTCAGCGCTACATCAAGGGGACGTAAAAAATGCAAAAAACAGTCGTACTGGATGTGATCGGGCTGACGCCTGATGCGATTGGTGAGCACACACCTAAGATCAAAGCATTTATGGAGCGCGGCAAGATGGCAACCATCGAGCCGCAGATCCCGGCAGTGACGACCACCGCGCAGGCGACCTACATCACGGGCACGCGCCCGAACGTGCACGGTGTGGTGGGCAACGGCTGGTACTTCCGCGACATGGCGGAGATCAAGTTTTGGCGTCAGTCGAATAAGCTGGTGCAGGCGCGCAAAATTTGGGAGCACGCCCGCGAAGAACTCGACCCCAACTTCAGCGTGAGCAAGATGTTCTGGTGGTACAACATGTACTCCAGTGCAGACTACTCCGCGACACCACGCCCGATGTACCCGTCGGATGGGCGCAAGATCCCCGATGTGTACACCTACCCGATGGACATGCGCGACCGCCTACAAGCTGAACTGGGCACGTTCCCGCTGTTCAAGTTCTGGGGTCCGCTGTCGTCGATTGAATCATCGCAGTGGATTGCAGACGCGACCAAGATGGTGGATGGCTGGCACAACCCCAACCTGACGCTCGTCTACCTGCCGCACCTGGACTACTGCATGCAGATTCACGGACCGCAGGTGGATAAAATCCAGGCAGAACTGCGCGAAATTGACGATGTGACAGGCGACTTGATCACGTTCTATGAGAAGCAAGGCGCTCACGTCATTTTGCTTTCAGAGTACGGCATCACCGATGTGGACACACCCATTCACCTGAACCGCCTGTTCCGTGAGCACAACCTGATCGCCTATCGTATGGAACTTGGGCGCGAGATGTTCGATGCGGGGGCAAGCAAGGCGTTCGCCGTTGCCGATCATCAAGTTGCGCACATTTATGTGAATGACCCGGCGGTTAAATCGCTGGTGCGTGAGCTGCTGGATGGCGTTGATGACATTGCTGAGGTGCTAGATAACGAGGGCAAGCGTGGCTACGAACTCGACCACCCGCGCGCCGGGGACTTTGTGGCGCTGGCGAAACCAAACGCGTGGTTTACGTATTACTTCTGGTTTGATGACGCCAAGGCACCGGACTTTGCCCGCACCGTGGACATCCACCAGAAGCCCGGCTACGACCCGGTCGAACTGTTTATTGACCCGCAGATTGCAGCACCAAAGCTCAAGGCGGGGCTGCGCCTGATGCAGAAGAAATTGGGCTTTCGCTACCTGATGGACTTAACCCCCCTGGACGCGACACTGGTCAAGGGTTCCCATGGGGTGCAAACCACCCGCGAGATGGGTCCGGTGTTCATCACAAACCAACCGCAATACCTTCACACCGATCACATCGAGCCAACGGAAGTATATAACCTGATGTGGCAGCACATCACCGCACAAGAAGCTGAACCCGCCCGCTAGGCACCCCCGTTGACAAAGGCAGGTTCTTCTCGGTAACATGCTTTCACGATTAGCAAACCGGGAAACCTGCCATGCCAGATAACGAACAAAAGCGCCCGCTGGGTTACAAGCTGGATGTGATAACGGAGGGGCTGGTTGCTGCCGTGGAACTATGGGCGGATGCCCGCACCGATGCTGCCAGCAAGCGGCGCCATGACCTGCTGCGCGACAAGTACAACGCGCTGCTCGGTGATGGCAAGGACGGCACAGCGGCGGGCTTTTTTGTGTTTTCGGGCACCCCAGTTGAGAAAGTCAGCCCTTCACACGTCAAGCGCTGGCAGGAGTACATGGAGGACATGGAGCTTTCTGTTGCCAGCGTATATGCTCGCGTCAGCCGCCTTTCCAGCTTCTACGATTGGCTGATGACTGAGCCGCGCTTCAGGGATGTTGTCACGGCAAATCCGGTGAAGCTCGCCCGCCCCAAGGCACCCAAAGCCTATCAATCTGACAAGGCAAAGGCGCTCAGCGATGAGGACGCCCGCACACTGCTCGCCTACGTGAAAGAAAAATCCCTGGGCGATGACCTGAGCGCCAAGCGCGACTACGCCCTGCTGCGCTTCTACTTCGCTACGGGCAAGCGCCGCAGCGAGATTATCGACCTGCGCTGGCGCGACCTGGAGTTTAAGGAAGACAGGCTTATCGTGCACACAGAGGAAAAGGGCGGTTTGTACCGTGCAAGCGAAGTGCGCGACCCTGGCGTGACCTCCGCGCTGATGACGTACCTGCGGGCAAGCAGCCGTTGGGACGATGAGGCGAACCAACCGCTGTTAGAACGCAGCGACCCCATCTGGCTACGCCACGACCGTGCCGCCAAGGGGCAGCAGCCCGTCACGTCGCATGGGTTTGTGTACATGCTCAAGAAATACGCAAAAGCGTGTGGCATCGGCGACATTCACCTGCACCAAACGCGCCACACAGTTGCCCGCATCGTCGGTGAGCAGTCCGGTGACTTAACCAACGTGCAAACCGTTCTTGGGCACCAGAACATTGCTACCACGCGGGTCTATCTGGATCGGGTCGCCGTCAAGAAGGATAAACACAGCCGTGATATTGCTGGACAGTTGGGCTTGGACAGTGAAGCGGATGACGCTAGTGACGCCGACGAGCCTGACGAGCAAAACTAATCGCCCAACTTAACACATTCACATGATCTGGCTACTGATTCTGCTGATCTACGCGGCGGCGTGGGGCTGGGCGCGGTGGCTGTGCCAGCAAAGCGAGACCCATGATCGCTGGCTGTTTAGCCTCACCGTGACGCTTGCGCTCAGCTTTGGTGTGCTCTCGCTGCTGATGTTCGGGTGGGGGCTGCTGCGGGTGCCCATCACCGTGCCCGCTGTCACAGGGGCATACCTGCTGCTGATGCTGCCGGGCTGGTGGTCTGCACGAACACACCTGCTACCCACCCCGTCGCCGCTGAACTTGCAACCGCTACATATTTTCGCACTGCTGGTGCTGCTTAGCATTAGCGCGGCGATCCTGTTCAACGCGGTGCAGTGGCCCTTCTACCGGGCGGATGCATTGGGCATTTACGTGCCGTTTGCGGAGGAGATATCCCAAACACAAGCGCTAGCGCCCATCAATCCACAGCGCAACCTGTACGAACTGTACCCACAACTGATGAGCATGAATTACGCCTATGTGTTCATGGCGGCGGGGTGGCAAAATCCCTACCCTGCCCGGCTGATTGCGGCGCTGCTGAGCATCGGGTGTTTGCCTGCCGTGTACCTGCTGGGGCGTGAGCTGCACAGTGCCCAATCCGGAATAGTAGCGGCGCTGCTGCTGGCACTCACACCGGACTTTGGCACCTGGGCGTCGTCCGGGTACGTGGACTTGCCCATGGCGTTCTACTATGCGCTGGGGGCGCTGTTTGCGCAGCGCATGTGGCAAAACGGGCGCAGCGTGGACGCGGTGTTGGCAGGCGCAATGTTTGGGTTCGCTGCCTGGACGAAGAACGCTGCCCTGGTGGGTGCCGGGTTGTTTTTCATCTACTTGATGTATGGCTTAATAAAGCATCAACTGAGCCTTAAAAATGTTGTGTTAGCATGTTGTTTGCTGGGTGGTATTGCTTCACCCTGGTATCTTCGCAACCTACTACTTGCCGGCGCACTAACACCGGACACGGTTTGGACAGAGGATGCCAGCCGAACATTCCGACAAGCTTTTGTGCTGGTTACTCTGCCACAAAACTACAGCTTACCGGGGTGGTTGATGTTGGGTGGTGTGTTTTGGGGTACATGGCAGATTGCTGCCAGTGGGCTAGCGCGACACCAAAGTTTGGTGCTCCTGTGGTGGAGCGTCCCCTACTATGTAACATGGTTGCTTTTTGCAAGCTACGACCCCCGCTTCATCCTACTGTTCCTACCCTTCCTGGCTGTGCTGGCAGGCATCGCGCTAAGCTATTTGTGTGGAGCCACCCGGTGTAGACGTATGCCGTTTGCCGCCGTTATGATGCTGATTATCGTTGTTTTGGCGGTGCAAGCGATGTGGAAAAGTGTGGAATATAAGCGCGTACTCATCGAGACGCCGCTGCTCACACACGAAGAGAAGGTTAACGCCGTAACCAACCGGAATTAAGGGATCGACACGTATGGGTGCCAATGCGGGCAATACACAGGTTTTAGAAGTGAACCCGGACAACCCACAGTCAGATGCAATCGAGGCAGCAGCAGCGGTGATTCGTCATGGAGGGCTGGTTGCGTTCCCCACGGAAACTGTGTATGGCTTGGGGGCAAACGCGCTGGACGCAGACGCGGTGCAGCGCATCTACGTTGCCAAGCAGCGCCCAGCGACTGACCCGATTATCGCGCACATCCACACTGTGTTCGAGCTAGAACGCCTGGCAAAAGACATTCCAGATGCAGCGTTCAAGCTGGCGCAGATGTTTTGGGCGGGTCCGCTCACCATGGTGCTGCGCCGCGCCGACCATGTGCCGGAAAACCTGGCAGCGGGTTTGGACACGGTTGCTGTGCGGATGCCCTCCCACCCCATTGCCCATGCACTCATCAAGGCAGCGGGGGTGCCGATTGCAGCACCCAGCGCGAACACCTTCACCCGCCCCAGTTCCACCCGTGCAGAACACGTCCTGGAAGACCTGAGCGGTCGTATTGACATGATTTTGGACGGCGGCGAAACCAACATCGGCATAGAGTCTACCGTTATCGACATGACGCAAGAAGTTCCAACCGTGCTCCGCCCCGGCGGTGTGCTGCTAGACGATCTGCGTCGCATTATCCCGGAGGTTAGGCTCATGGCAAAACACATTTCGATGAAAAGCAACACCCCATCCTCGTCACCCGGTATGCTCTCAAAGCATTACTCCCCGCGTGCAGAGGTGCTGCTGTTCGACGGCGAACGCAATGCAGTGCTCAACCATATGCGCGTTACCGCCATCGAACTGGAACGGCAGCACAAGCGTGTTGGCATATTGACGACAAACGAGGAGGCATCCTTCTTCGTCAAGACGGGTGCCCGCATCATCTCGATGGGATCGCGCACAGACATCAATCAGATCGCCCATGTGCTGTTCGGCGCGATGCGTGCGCTAGACAACCAACAGGTCGATCAGATTCTGGTCCGCTCCTACGGCAGCGACGGCATCGGCGCTGCCATATATGATCGGCTCATTCGGGCAGCAGAGGGCAAAGTTCTGCGCGTGTGAGCTATTCCAGTGCCAGTAGCCCCTCGGTGTTACTGCCGATGAACAGCACATCGCCCACTGGCACTGCGGATGCCGAGCGCCAATCGCCCTCACGCCCAGTTTGGTACTGCCAGATCTGCTCGCCTGTTGCTGCGTCTAGCGCGTACATGGCGCCGTTCTCCTCGCTGATGGCATATACTGACCCACCTGCTATTGTCGGGGATGAGTATGCGGCGTTACCGAGTTCAAAGCGCCACACTTCGTCGCCGCTGTCTGCCGACAGCGCGTATAGAGTACCGCCCAGCCCGTTCACATACGCCATGCCACCTGCCACGGCAGCAGACGCATAAACTGGCGTGCCAACGTCGATTTGCCAACGCGGTTCACCTGTGGCAGCGTCCAGCGCGTAGAACATATCACTGCGGCTGCCGATGTACACACTGCCATCTACGACGGCGGTAGAAGCATCGACACGCCCGCCTGTCTCAAACGACCAAATCATCTCGCCGCCGTCGGCGTCAATTGCGTGCACCGCACCCCCTTGGCTACCGATATACACGGTGCCATTTACCACAGCGGGGGACGACCACACCTCACCGCCTGTATCGTACTGCCACACTAGCTCACCGTTCTCGGCATCCAGCGCGTATAGGTTGCCATCACGGCTGCCGATGTAAACAACGCCATCGGTTACGGCAGGCGACGAATACACCTGCCCACCCGTCTCGAACGCCCACAGCGCTTCGCCTGTTGCGGCATCTTTCGCGTACACGCTGCGGGAGTGGCTGCCAAAGTAGATGACGCCATCTACCACAGCGGGTGTGCTCACAATAGGTGCGCCTGCTTCGAACTGCCATGCAAGTTCACCTGTGGCAGCGTCTACTGCATACAGATTGCCGTCCTCGCTCCCTGTAAATGCCAGCCCAGCGGCAACAGCGGTTGTCGTGCGGATGGGACGGCGAATGCTATACTGCCAGCGCACGTCGGGTTCTGCCGTTACGGGTGCAGTTTCATATACACCTGTGTTGGCAAGATCGGCGCGGTAGAGGCTTTGTGCTGGCGTAGTGAGTGTCGTGTTTTGTGCAAATAGCGGATGCCCCAGCAGACCTATCATCAGCATTGGCAACATCAGCAGTATCATTCTTCTCATCATTGGGTCGTTAGCCTTGTCATTACAGCAATTGATACTCCTGTTCTATCAGACATTGGCGAACACCTGCGCAAGCTCTCACTGAATTCACAAACAAAAACAGCGCCCCACCGTATGTGGAACGCTGCTCTTGTTCTGTTCAGATGGTTTGAGAAGCGCTACGAACCCGCTTCTTCCGTTGCCATAGGTTGCGTGAACGCGGTACCGTCCTCGCCGCCGCCTGCAAGTGTGAGCGTTGGCGGGTTGTTTGGCGTCACATTGCCCAAAATCGGCAGCAACCGAGATTCAACCGCGTCGAACTCACCCGGTGCTGCCAGGATGCGACCGACAACTATGGCACCATCTTCTAACTGGAAGGCGTAAATCTTGCCTTCGGTGTTAGTGCCTGCCAGCGTGTAGGCAACCCCATTGCTGCCATACGTTGTGAACTCTTCCTGTGCTTCAAACTGAATCACGTCGTTCCCGTCGGCAGCAGCATCCAGTGTTTCCAAATACTGTGCTGGCGTTGCATCACCAGGGGCAAAAGTGCTGATGGTGAGTGAACCTTCGCCTTCGTTGTAGGTCGGGTTCGGGCGCACAGCGATGTTGGCAGTTTCCAGCGTGGTCGCAACGGTAATCACGTTGTCAAGCTGGTAGCGGATGGCGAGATCGGCAGGGTAGGTGAAGCTGAAGAAGTCTTCTTCGAAAAGAGCGTCTTCGCTGGCGGCAGGCTCCTCGGCACCGCCGCCGCACGCAGCGAGCACTAGCAATCCTAGAGCAGAAATCAGGACGAGGAGTTTCTTTGTCTGCATTCAGGTCTCTCCCAATGATATAGGTAAAGTTAAGGCAGCGCAGATTGTAACGAAAGAATACAGAAAAGTATCCAGTTCGTTTGTTTATGTGCGGATTAAGCAATCTCCGGCTCTGCGGTGCGGGTTTCTTCGCTGTGTGCGGGTAGCTCCTGCCGCACATAATACGCCGACGCACCCTGAGACTCGTAATAGGTGCGCATGAGCATCTCTGCCACCAAACCAATGGAGAGCATTTGAATACCGACGATAATGAGCAACGCCGCCATTAGCAGCAGCGGGCGGTCGCCAATGTCTGCCCCGGTGATGAACTTAACCAGGGACAGGTAAATGCCGATGAGTATGCCAACGCCGCTCATTAGCAGCCCGGTGCTGCCGAAAATGTGAATGGGACGCTGGAAGTAGTTCAGCAGGAACAACACCGAGATCAAGTCAAGGATGACGCGGAAGGTGCGGGCGATACCGTACTTGCTCTTGCCGAAGGCACGCGGGCGGTCGTTCACGGGGACTTCGGTCACGCGCACACCCACATGGCTCGCCAGCGCCGGGATAAAGCGGTGCAGTTCACCATAGAGGTGCACGTTCTTAACCACGTCACGGCGGTACGCCTTGAGCGAGCAGCCATAATCGTGCAGAGAAACCCCCGTTGTGCGGGAGATCAGGCGGTTTGCCAGCATAGACGGCAACCGACGCGACACGAACGGCTCTTTGCGGTCTTTACGCCAGCCGCTCACGATGTCATAGTCGCCCTCTTCCATCGTGCGTACAAGCGTGGGAATATCTTTGGGGTCGTTTTGTAGGTCGGCGTCACTGGTGACGACAATTTCAGCACGGGCAGCGTCGAAGCCCGCCTGCATCCCGGCAGTTTGCCCGAAGTTGCGCCGGAAGCGGATAATGTGCCAACGTGGGTCACGCTGGTGGATTGCTTTTAGCTGTGCGAAGCTATCGTCCTGGCTACCGTCATCAACCACAATCACCTCATAAGGGCGCTGCATGTCTTCTAGCGCGTCCGTCAGTTCTTCGTAAAGCCGGGAAATGCCTTCACCTTCATTGTAGAGCGGGATTACAACGGAAATATGTGGCTGCATGGCTTGTTCTCTGTATCTACTCGTTAATCCGTTTTAAACGGGTGGGATTATAGGCGTATTGTTAGGAAATTGAAAAGGCACAGTTCAAGAATGGCACTGCACCGTGGCTTTGCCCCTTGCCGTGGACTGGGTTTGCTTTCACAATCCGCTACGCCCACCACAGCACAAGGAGCGCCCAATGAACCGTAAATCCGTCGGATTGATTGCCCGCATTGCCATTTCTGTTATCGGTATCACGCTGGTGGTACTGTCTGTAGACGTGGGGGCGGCACTCAACAGCCTGCTTGCCGTAAGCACGTGGGGGTTCATCACCGCCGTCGTCATCTTCCAGGTAGGCATCATGGTGCGGGCGGTGCGCTGGTGGGTGCTGCTGCGCAGCCACACCGCAACCCTGCCACTGTGGAAGCTAGTGCGCCTGTACTACGTGGGCATGTTCTTCAACATGTTTTTGCCAACGGGCTTCGGCGGCGATGTCGTCCGGGCGGCAGAGCTTGGCACAGAGGTGGACAAGGCAACCGCCGCCGCAACGGTACTACTAGACAGAATGCTCGGACTGATGGCGCTGTTTGCGATTGCGCTGGTGGCGGCACCGTTCGTGGTTGGCAAAGTGACAGCGCAGTTATTGCTGGTGATGATGGTGGTGTGTTCTGCCGGGCTGGTGGCGGGGCTAGTGGTGCTTAACGGACGTACATTTGCCGTGATACTACAGTGGGCAGAGTCAATCTTTGGATTTGGGCGCTTGCCGTTTGCTGGCAAGGTGTTGGGCGCACTGCGTAAGTTCAACGATGCGATTGCACTCGTGGGCAAAGACACAGGCGCTGTACTACGCGCATTTGGAATCTCGGTTGTATTTAATCTGCTGCTTATTCTCATGCACATCGTGCTTTCTGTTGCACTGGCGCTGGACGTACCTGCCGCTGCTTACGTGGTCGTGGTGCCACTCACGTCGATTTTGCTGCTGGTGCCTTCAATTGCCGGGATTGGTGTGCGGGAGTCCGCATTTGTGTACTTGCTGGGCTTCTTTACGGAGGACAAGGCGGCGGGGGCAGCGTTGGGGTTTGCGGTGCTGCTGCAAAATGTGATTAGCGCCCTGATTGGCTTTGTATGGTACATCATCTATTCTGTGCAAAAGCGCGGCACAGAAGCGGAAGTGTCTCGTGTGCAGGCGGACACATGATTTTGCCGTTTTTGCAGCACTGCACTACAATTATGGGTATAGTGACAGGGCACATCCTAAGGAGAACAACTATGCGCCGCACCTTTGCCATTTTAATTACAGCGATGATGCTACTCGTCGGCGGTCTGCTACCCGCTGCCGCCCAGCAAGGCGTCTTTTACACCGTGCGCGGCGGAGACACCCTTGCAGGTATTGCAGCGCAGTTCGGCGTTCCGGTGAATACAATTGCAACGGCGAACAACATTACCAACCCGAACAACGTCTTTGCCGGGCAGGTATTGTTCATCCCAGGGGTGCGGGTGGCAGCACCCGTTGCCCAGGCAACACCGCAACAGCAGTTTGGCACAGGCGGTCCGACTGGTGTGATTATCGCGCCGAACTCCCCTGGCATTGCGCCAACGGCAACGCCTGTGCCCGTGGTCGTGCAACCTGCGAATCCGACACTACCCCCGACGTACACCGTCCGCACGGGGGACACGTTATTTGAAATCGCAGTGCGCTATGGTGTAACGACTGAAGCAATTGCGCAGCTTAACGGCATCACCAACGTGAACAGCATCCGTGTGGGGCAAGTGCTGGTGCTTCCGCAAGGTGCACGTCTGCAATTTGGCACGGGCGGTCCGGTCACGCGCCCGGCGGGTTCGTTCCAGTATGTGGTGCAGCCCGGTGATTACGTGGAACTACTCTCTATACGCTTTGGTACGTCAATTGAGGCGATTGACGAAGCGAACGACCTGGAAAATGTGGGGCGCATCTTCCCTGGGCAAGTGCTGGTTATTCCGTAGGACTCTATCGACAAGGGGTACGGCAGAAAATCAGTGGTCAGTGCCCCTTGCGAAATTCCAGCGCCTCAACCATAATTTTATTTATGGTTAACGAAAACAGTCATACCCTAGCACCCATCATACAGCACCCACGTGACCTCACGTTGGCGCTTTACCGTGGGGAACCTACCCAACGCCTCACCGTGTTGAAGTCTCACACCGTGCCAGTGGGGCGCTGGTGTGCTCATCTGCACATCGTGGGGGAAAGCCACGCCGCTATCATCAGTAGAGATGGTGTGCCCGTTTTTGCGGAAACGTTTTCCTGCGCCCCCACCGCAGATCAGAATCATGACCAGCAGTTCACATTCGAAGACCTACAACCACTGCACCACACCCAGCCCGGTTACAGTGTGCAGGTCACCTTCCGCACCCCAGCGTGGCAGCTACCCACCCTGCAAACCGAAAACACGCTGGAATACCGCTTCCCGGTAACGTATGGGCAGCATCCACTCACACGGGCGCAGTGGCACGTTGCAGATGGTTGCCTACGCTGGTGGACGCTGCACGTCTACCCACTCCAGAATGATACGATTCATGTGTACACGCAATCACTCTACCACCAGGAGGACATCACCCCATGATTAATACCATCGCTGGCGCTGTTGGCTGGTCAATCCTGACCATCGCCGTTTCCCAGGGCATTAGTGTGCTGTTGATGTGGTGGCTGGGACTGCCGCCGAAGCGTCTTGCCCACGAGATTGAAGATAAGCAGAACGCCGCCGTTGGCGCGGTATTTTTTGTGGTGTCTTTGGCGGTGTCGTTTTTCATCAGCCAGTTCGTCACCAACGGTTACACCGAAGTTGACACAGTTCTTGCGGGTGCTGGCTGGATTATCGGCGGGCTGCTGCTGGGTGCGGTGTTTATGTGGCTTAGCTTCATTGCCGCGCACCGCCTGCTAGACCCACTAGACGGCGAGAACGTTGTTCAGTACATCCGCCGTGAAATTGTGGAGGAGCAAAATGCGTCGCTGGCGCTGTTCCTGGGTGGGTTAGCGATTGTGTCGTTTATCTCGGTGATCTATCAGGTGATCTAATCGGCGGCAGTCGTACCCGGTTCTGGCGGCTGCGGGCGTAAAGCACCCCGGACAAATTCGCGGGCACGGAGCAGCGTATCTTGCTCTAAAAACCACACCAGCGGCACGTAGACGGCAATCCCGACGAGCACACACGCAATGAGTGTTGACGGGTATGGGAATATGGGATTGAGCACGAGCCGCAGGCGCGGGTTTGAGGTCGCAACGATCATGGGCAAATCCGACGCGACCCAGCGCACAAGCTGTACCGCGCCCACCATTACCATTCCTGCGATGAGCGGCGTGCGGAACACGCGCCAGTAGCGCCCCACCCCATATCCGAAGTAACGTGATGTGACCCATAGGCGCAGCCCGGCAGTGATGAGCACCGCGACCACGTTTGACATAGACGCCCAGTACGCCTCCCGTGTGATGTAGCCGACAGCAAACACGAGAGGCAGCGTGTATAGCATCTCTGCGAACATTAGGCGGGCGGTGATGTCCGGGCGTCCAACCGCTTTTAGCGCATCCCCCGCAGACCACGGCAGCGTGGTCGCCATGCTCAGCAGCGCGAGCGCTTGCACCAGCCCAACTGCTGGCACCCATTGCCCGCCAAACACGGACAAAACCAGTTCTGGCGCGACGGCAGCAATCCCTAAACCTGCCGGGATCGTCACAAGCGCGGTGAACTGCGTCGTCATCAGGAAGGCGTCGGTAAGTTGGGCGGTATCGTCTTTTAGCTTGGTGAACACCGGGAACAGCACCCGCGTGAGCACGAGGCTAAAGTTGGCAATCACCATCTCCGGGATTTTGACGGCAATCGTGAAGAAACCAAGCTGGGTGACGCCTATGAAAAGCGCTGTTGCTGCCTGGTCTGCTTGGTCAAGCACCACGGTCATCACGTTGATGACAACAAGACTTGCCCCAAACCCCCACAAGAAGCGTGCTCGCTTTGTGGAAAACGCAAACTGCGGGCGGAACGGCATCAACGACCACTTGGCAGCAGCACGCACCACCGCCCCAATGATGTGCCCCCACACCAGCGCCCACACGCTTTGCAGGATGAGCGCCAGCACGATAGACGCCACACCCTTGATAACCGCTGAGAAGAACTCCGGCAGGTAGCGGTCACGGAAGGCGAGATGCTTCTGCATTAGCCCGTCGTGGGTGCTGCCCAGCGCGTTTATCAGGAACACCAGCCCGAACACCCGCAGCACATCCACGATGATGGGGTTTGACGTGCCACTCGCGGGCAGTTGCAGCGCGAGCGGTGCCAGCAGCCAGATTAGCGCGTACTGCGCCACACCGACACCCACGTTCATCCAGAAAGCGGTGTTGGCGGTATCGCCTTCGCGCTCTGTGTTGTAGATCAGCGCGTCGTTGATGCCAAAGTCTTGTGTGGCGTCAATCAGGCTGAGCAGGATAAGCGCGTAGCCCAGTAGACCGAAGTCATCTGGCAGCAGCAAACGCGCCAGCACGGCGGTCGTCACCAGCGTGAACAACCGCCCCGCGAAGAACACGCCATACGCCCATGCAACGCCGCGTACTGCCCGCTGCCCCAGGTTCAACCGAAGTTACCTCTCTGATCCCATGTTGCGATCATGGTAGTGGGTGCGTGGGCGTTGCACAAGCGTGCCGTGCGGTTATGCCATCCACCGGGACAACAACAGTGCGAACTCATAGTAGATCGGAATTCCCAGCACCAGATTGAACGGGAAGGTAATGCCCAATGCCGTGCCCATGTGAATACCGGGGTTTGCCTGGGGAATGTTCGCCTGCACGACTGCTGGCGCGGAGATGAACGACGCGCTAGCGGCGATGACACCCAGGATGAATGCGCCCCCCGGCGACAGCCCCACCAGCGTGCCCAGCAGCACACCCGCAAAGGCGTGCACTACGGGGGCGATCATTGCGAAGATGAAGACAAACACGCTCAGCCCGCGCAGCTCACCGAAGCGCTCGCCCACGACGGTGCCCATTTGCAGCAGGAACAACGTCAGGATGCCGGGGAACAAGTCCAGGAAAAACGGCTCTACCTGTGCCCTGCCGTTCTCGCCGGAAAGAAAACCGACCAGCACGCCACCACCCAACAACAGGAATGCCTTCCCGGTGAGTGCAATTCGTGCTACCTCGCGGACGTCCTGCGTTTGGTTGCCCACTCGTGCCGCGACCAGCAACAGCGCCACGAAATAGGCAGGCAATTCCATAATCACATAGAGCGTGGGCAAAAAGCCCTCAAACGTTACGCCGACATCTGCCAGGAACGCAATGCCAGCACTCAAGGTGACTGAGGAAACCCCACCGTAGTGAATGCTGATGGCAATCGCGTTTGCGGGGTCTAGCCCGCCAAAGCGTGTGAGCGCCACACTCGTCCACAGGGGGATTAGCACCCCGATGATAACAGCGGAAAGCGCCGGTCCGATGAACTGCCCAAACGAGACCTGCGCTAAGTCAAAGCCACCCTCCAAGCCGATGGAGAACAGCAAGTAGATTGAGAAAAAGGTGTACACCGCCTCCGGGATGCGCAGGTCACTTTTCACCCACACGACGATCATGCCCAGCACAAACGCCAACACCATCGGGGAGAGCACATTGATACGAATCAGTTCCAGCATTTCCATTACAACAACTCCGTTCGCTTGAAATAAAACAAAAAAAGCCGATGCCAAACGCGACGGATTTGTAGCAATCCGTCTCGCTTAACATCGACTTGTCTCACAACTCGTAGTGGGGTGCAGCGGACTTGCCCACACCACACGCTTTGCGGAACCTGTCGTGTCTCAGGTTTTGTGTGTTTTGCTTGCGATGCGCCTCACATCATGTGCTGCGTGTCGCCAACAGACGTAAAAAGTACCGGACTTATCCCCTGTGTGCAACGCAACAGCGGGTTTTATTCATGAGAAAATAATGCACTACGCGAGGTCATCCAGGGTCGCGTCTACGATGAGCACGATGACGCGCTCGCCTGTTTTGGTGCTCACGTCGGTATGCAGGCTCACTAATGTGCGCCCCGTGATTTCCTGCACCATCTCATCAATGTATGGGCGGGCGCTCTCGAACAGCTTGCGGCGCGTCTCTTTGATGAGTTCGCGTCCATTTTCTGCCTCGGCGAGCTTGATCTCTGCGCGGGTGAGGATGCCACGCAGGCGCACGATAATCATATCGTTGATGAACAACGTGCGTGCTTCCTCCGGTCCGCGCCCAAGATATTCCTTTTCCATCTGGATCATTGCCCGTGTGAACTGTGCCTCGCGCTCACCACGGGATGGGTTTTCTGACTGTTTCAATCGTTTTCCGTTCGTTTGGGTTGTCATACTCAGCCGGATTGGAATGCTGAGAATGCAAGTGATGTTAAATGTACGTCACATAGTCTCAATCCTCCACACAAGTACTGACGTAGCTCATTTTGACAAGACCTGCAAATATTCTGTACAATCGCTAATGTGTAAACAAAATATTAAAAAAGTTAACCACCGTTTATGGGAAAGGCAAGAACAATATGAAAGTGTACGAGACCCGTAGGATACGCAACGTCGCTTTAGTGGGGCACCAGGGTAGCGGCAAAACATCCCTGGTAGAGGCGCTGCTGCACAACACCGGGGCAATCACACGCCTCGGCAGGGTAGAAGACGGCAACACAGTCGCCGACTGGACAGAAGAAGAACACGCCCGCCAACACTCCCTCTCAACCTCGCTCGTTCCCATCGAATTTAACGACAACAAAATCAACGTGCTAGATACCCCTGGCTCAACTGACTTTCAGGGAGAGGTGAAAAACGCTATCCGCGTGGCGGACTCCGTGCTGGTGGTGGTGGACGGCGTTTCTGGCGTGGAGGTGGGCACAGAACTGGTATGGGAATACGCTAAGGTCTACCAGCAGCCCATTATCGTCACCATCAACAAAATGGATCGGGAAAACGCCAACTTCCAGCGCACCCTAAACCAACTCAAGACGGCATTCCCCAAGTACAAGTTCATTCCTGTGATGTTGCCCATCGGTGAGCAGGCGGACTTCAAGGGCGTCGTCAATGCGATGACCAAAAAGGCATATTACGGCAACGGCGAGGAACGCTCCGAACTGCCCGACGACATGGTGGACATTACCGAGCAAGCGCATGTGGAACTGGTGGAAGCGGCGGCAGAGGCAAGCGAAGACCTGATCGAAAAGTATTTTGACGAGGGCGACCTCACGTTTGAGGAGATCCGTGATGGGATGCGCCTTGCCGCACGCGACAGTAATTTGCGCACGGTACCTGTGTTTGTCACCTCTGGCACATCCAACATTGGTACCTGCCCGCTGATGGAAGCACTGATGGTGTACGTCTCCCCGCCCAGCCAACGCCGTGTGCAATTCGAGAAACCCGACGGCACCCGTGATTTCCACTTTAAGCCGCAAAAGCATGACGGTCCGCTGGCGGCATACGTGTTCAAGAGCATCAACGATAAGTACGTGGGGGCATTGTCATTCATTCGGGTGTTTAGCGGTCACCTGAAGAGCGACAGCCGCGTGTACAACGCGACGCGGGGCAAAGAAGAGCGCTTCGGACAGATCATGGCGCTGCGCGGCAAAGAGCAACTTAGCGTAGACATGCTGCACGCAGGTGACATCGGCGTTGTATCCAAGCTGGGCGAGACATTCACCGGGGACACATTCTGCGACAAGGATGATCCGTTCAACATCCTCCGCCCAGACTTCCCCGAACCGCTGTACATGGTCGCGGTCACGCCACGCACCCAGGCGGACAACGGCAAGATGGGTCCGATCCTCAACGATTTGTGCAATGCAGACCCAACGCTACGCTGGCGCCACGACAGCAACACCAACGAGATCATCCTGGAAGGCATGGGCGAAAGTCATGTCCAGCTAGCCATCGACACGGCAGAACGCCTGGGCGTACACCTGGACACCCACATTCCAAAGGTGCCATTCAAAGAAACGGTCAAGGCAACTGCCTCGGAGAGCTACCGCCACAAGAAACAAACCGGGGGTGCCGGGCAGTTTGGTGAGGTGCACCTGCGCCTAGAACCCAACCCCGGTAACGGCTACGAGTTCGTGAGTGAGATTCGTGGTGGCGCGATTTCTGCGGGGTTCCTGCCGTCCATTGACAAGGGCATCCAGCAGGTGCTGGGCGAAGGTGTGATCGCTGGCTACCCGGTGATTGATGTGAAGGTCGCCGTGTTCGACGGTAAGGAACACCCGGTGGACAGCAAAGATATTGCCTTCCAGATCGCCGGGCGTGAGGGCTTTAAGCTCGCGTTCCAGAAGGCACAACCCGTGCTACTGGAGCCGTTCTACGATGTGGAGGTCACTGTGCCGGAGACCATGATGGGCGACATCATGAGCGACATGAACAGCAGGCGGGGGCGTGTGATGGGCATGGATACCGTGGGCGTGAAGAGTGTGGTCAACGCGCAGGTGCCCTTAGCAGAGATGATGCGCTACGGCAATGACCTGCGTTCCATGACAGG
Source organism: uncultured Anaerolineaceae bacterium (assembly GCA_964451095.1). Taxonomy (GTDB): domain Bacteria; phylum Chloroflexota; class Anaerolineae; order Aggregatilineales; family Phototrophicaceae; genus DAOTTY01. The sequence goes on along the minus strand of CAYVGI010000056.1, from coordinate 8,427 downwards.
TGGACGAGGCATCTACGCGATGACGTTCAGCCACTACGAAGAGGTACCTGCACACGTCGCGCAGGGCATCATCGCTGCCGCTGGCAAGGCAGAAATGGCGTAAACGACACAAATGGTGCCATCACCATATTGTGAAGCATGGGATGGCACCTTTGGGCGTAGGTTAGTGGGGTGCTGTGGCAAGGTAATCCGTATAGCCGCCGATGTACTCCGTTAAGCTGCCATGTTGCAGCAGCAACACCCGATCCACCACATGATCCAGGAAGTAACGGTCGTGGGAGATGGTGAGCACCGCCCCGTCGAACTCATCGAGCACTTTTTCCAGCACTTCCACAGATGCAATGTCGAGATTGTTCGTCGGCTCATCTAGCAGCAGCAGGTTCGGCTGCTGGAGCATCAACTTGAGCAGTTGCAATCGGCTGCGTTCTCCACCACTCATGGTGCCAACCTGCTGGCGTGTTTGTTCGTAGGTGAAGGCAAACGCCAAAAGCCGAGACACCGCCACCCCCTCGCTCATTGGCACAACATCGCGCACCATCTCAATAGGGGTGCGGTGCAGGTAGGTGTCTAGCGTTTCGTGTTGCTGGGCGTAGTACCCAATGCGGGTGCTGTTGCCAACGATCACCTCACCGTCTAACGGATTGATCTCCCCCAGGATTGCCTTAAACAGCACGGACTTACCCGCGCCATTTGCCCCAATCAAACCAACCCGCTCCCCGTGGCGCACCAGCATATCCACATCCAGCAGAACAAAATCATTATCAAATGCAACGCTCAGCCCCTTCACCGCCAGGGCACGCTTGCTGCCCCGATGTCCGCTCATCTGCAAGTCCATGAGGCGGCGCGTTTTCACCTGCTCGATGACCTCACCGTTTTCCTCCATGCGTTCCAGCATTTTGCGGCGGCTGCGTGCCTGCTTGATGTGCCGCTCATCCACGACCATGCTTGCCCATAGCTCAAAGCGGGCGATTGCTGCCTCAATTTTGGCGATTTGCTTTTGCTGGGTGATGTATGCCTGCTCCTGCCGCAGCCGCTCAAGCTCGCGCTGGGCGACGTAGTAGCTGTAGTTGCCGGCATAGCTGGTGATTTTGCCATTTTCCAGCTCTGCGATGTGCGTAACCACATCGTCAAGCAGGTAGCGGTCGTGGCTGATGACGACAACCGCGCCGTTGTAGGCGTGAATGAACTGTTCAAGGAGGGACTTTGATTTAATGTCTAGGTGATTGTCTGGCTCATCCAGCAGCAACACATCTGGCATTTCTAGGGCAAGCTGCGCAAGGGCAAGCAGTTTCTTCTGCCCGCCGCTAAGGGCACTGACGGGTAAGCTGTAATCTGGCTCGGCAAAACCCAATTGATGCAGCGTGCGTTTGACCTTGGCTTCGAACTTGGCGATGCCCAACCGTTCGTAGTCGGCGAGCAGCGCCTCTTGCTCTTCTAGCACCCGCGCCAGTTTGCGCTCGTCTCCGTAGACGTTAGGGTCTGCGAGTTTCACCTCTACGTGAGTAAGCGTGTGCTCTAGCTGTTGGAGGCGTGGCGGCAGGTGTGATGCCGCATCCCAGACGGTCTCATCCGTTGTGAACACCACGTCCTGTTGCAGGTAACCAACAGTGATGCTACTTTCTTTGCCAACAGAGCCGCTGTCCGGTTTAAGCTGCCCGGCGAGCACCCGCATTAGCGTAGACTTGCCTGCGCCATTCGCACCGACCAACCCAACACGGTCGCGCTCACCGATGCGCCAGGAAAGCTGCTTGAAGATCTCTCGCCCGGCATAGTTCACGCTAATGCTTTCTGCATGGATGACAATCATTGCATTCTCCTTGATGTTGTTGTCCCCGCCTCATCGCGTACATCATCCATGCCTCCCAAATACCCAAAAGCCACGAACGGGTACGCTCGTGGCTTGGGGTTAGCTATATTGTTACGATTATTACACGTTCACGAGGCGCACTTCTCCTAAGGAAGTGCCGCAAACCCGCCAATGACGGCAAAGCTAAGAATCCTAATGTGTGTGTAAATCGTCATAGGCAGAAGCATACCACGAAATGTTAGGATTGAATCTGCTCAATGTAGAGTTCGATGTCACGTTCGGTCATCTCGCCGAGCTTAAAGTTGTGCACCACACCGTCGGGGTCTAGCACATAGGTTACGGGCAGGTTGACCACACCAAACCCGTCGGACACAGCAAAATCCTCGTCCATGAGGATCGGCAGCGCCTCCAGACCAAACAGATCAACAAAACCCTGTACATCCCCGATGCTTTCGCCGTTGTTCACCGCCAGGATGACGGCATCGTCCTGATCGGACGCCATGAAATCCTCAAAGGCGGGCATCTCGCGCTGGCAGGGTACGCACCATGTCGCCCAAAAGTTGATGAACACGATCTTGCCACGGTAATCTGAGAGGCTGACTGGCTCACCTGCCAGGGTATCCAGGGTGAAGTCTGGCACTTCCCAGCCGACGATCGTGTTTTGCCCGCTTTGCACACGCGCCTCCCGCGTGATGATGGGCGCTGTGTTGCCCGTGTTCCCCGGCGAGGCTAACAACACCACCGCCGCCATAACCATGCCTACCACGCCAAATCCGACAAACAATAACGGCACACTGCTTGATGACGCCTGCTGCTCATTTGCCTGTTCTGTCATTGATGTTCAAATCCTCAACCAATACGCATACCGCGAACCATAGATGGTCTGGGTGGGAGAATCAATGGTTTTTGAGAAACAAAAAGGCGATCACGATGACCGCCTTGGCATGTAGAGCGATGTATTTGGGGCTACGCCTTGATTTCGTCGCTGAGCACACCGCGCCGGATGAGCAGCTTTTCGATCTCCACGGCGATGAACACGAAGGTGCTTAGCACCAGGCACAGCACCAACTGCCCCATCGTCAGCGGATTGGTGCCGAACAGGTTGTTGAAGAAGGGCAGGTATACCGTGCTGATTTGTATGGCAACCGTGATAAGCAGCGCGTACAGCAGGAAGCGGTTGCCGCGTGGATCCATCTTGAACACGGTTTGGCGGTGAGAGCGCAACCCGTAAGCGTGTCCCATCTGCGCCAGGGTGAGCATGATAAACACCATGGTATTCCACGACTTTATGCCATCTTCACCGTCTGGACATTCCACATCGCCCAAACCAAGTGACCAAACACTGCCTGTGTAGCAGGGTGAATTCGCCGCCTGTAGATCGGTGTTGAAGGCGATTAAGCCGAGTGATAGCGCGGTCACGCCCAGCACCAAGCCCACAATCAGGATGTGCCTACCCAACCCCCCCCCAAACACACTCGCATTTGGCGGGTATGGCGGGCGGTTCATCGTATTTTCTTCAGACTGCTCCACGCCAAGTGCCAGCGCTGGCACGCCGTCTGTAATCAGGTTCATCCACAGGATTTGCAGTGTGCTGAGTGGCAGTGGGATGTTGGGGATACCCTGTGTGATGAGCAGCACGAACAGTTCGCCTGTGTTGGACGCAAGCAGATACTTGATAAAGCGGCGCACATTGTCGTAGATGGTGCGCCCTTCCTCAGATGCGTTCACAATGGTGGCGAAGTTATCGTCCAAAATCACCATGTCTGCCGCTTCTTTGCTCACGTCGGTGCCCGTGATGCTCATCGCCACACCGATATCCGCCTGCTTAAGCGCGGGGGCATCGTTCACACCGTCGCCCGTCATGGCGACGATCTCGCCGTTATCCTTCATCGCCCGCACGATGCGCAGCTTGTGCTCCGGCGACACACGGGCGTAGACGGACACATCATCGACGACCTTGCGCAGTTCTTCATCGGTCATCTTTTCCAGGTCTTTGCCGATGAGCGCCTGTGCGTTTGCGTCCACGATTTCCAGGTCACGCGCAATTGCCTTCGCGGTGATGGGATGGTCGCCCGTAATCATCACTACCCGGATGCCAGCAGTCTTGCAGGTGGCTACCGCCTCTTTCACTTCTGGGCGCGGTGGGTCGATGATGCCGACCAGCCCCAGGAACACCATATTTTCTTCGACTGTTGGGTAGTCTTCCTCCGCTGGCATTTCGTCTAGCGGACGGAAGGCAACCCCCAGCACGCGCAGCCCCTCGTTGGCGAGCTTGGCGTTCGCGTTTTCGATGCGCTCGCGGTAGGGTGGCGTCATCTCTTGGACCTCGCCGTTTTCCCACACGCGGTTGCACAGGTCGATGATGCGATCCGGTGCGCCCTTGGCGAAGACAACGTACTTGATCCCCTTAAAGACTTTGTCCACGTCATTTTGCAGCGCGTCATCCATGGGGATGTCGCCGCGAACATCGTGTATGGTGCTCATCATCTTGCGCTCAGACGAGAACGGCACCTCGCCCACACGCACCAGCACCGCTTCCATTTTGTGCTTCACCAGCCCATAACGTGCTGCTGCCAGCGCGATTGCCGCCTCGGTTGGGTCGCCCTGCACCATGTAGTCGCGGTTGTCGCGGTCAATGCGCTCTACAGTCGAGTCGTTCGCCATTGTGCCCGCGACCAGTAGCAAACCCTCTAGCTGCCCACTGAGCGAGAGATGCTCGCCCTTGGGCAGTGGCTTTTGCATCACGGAGGAGAGGTCGTAGTGATCGCCGGGTACATCGACCACTTTCACGGTCATGCGGTTTTCGGTCAGGGTGCCCGTTTTGTCGGAGCAGATGACCGTCACTGACCCAAGCGTCTCTGTTGCGGGTAATTTTCGGATGAGCGCGTTACGGCGCAGCATGCGCTGTGTGCCCAATGCCAGTGATACCGTCACCACGGCGGGTAAGCCCTCTGGCACGACGGCAACCGCAATCGCTACCGCGTTCAGCAAAATCTCGTTGAATGCGGCGTCATCACCAAAAAGCGGGTTCTCTAGCAGGACTACCGTTTCTACAACGCCAATGACCAATGCGAGCAGAGCAACGGTGACTGCCGCGTAGAACATCACCTGCCCGACTTCCGCCATGCGCTTTTGCAGCGGTGTGAGTTCGCTGTCCACATCCTGGATGAGCTGGGCAATGCGCCCAAGCTCGGTTCGCATACCCGTTTCTGTGATGACGGCAACACCACGCCCGTAGGTAGCGTTTGTGCCCCGGTAGACCATGTTTTTGCGGTCGCCGATGGTCAGTTCTTCGTCTTCGATGGGTTCCGAGCGTTTCTCGACCGCTTCCGATTCGCCTGTGAGCGATGCTTCCTGGGCACGCAAATTGGCAGATTCTACCAGGCGTCCGTCTGCTGGGATGATGTTGCCCGTTTCCAGCAGAACGACATCGCCGGGCACCAACTCACGGGAATCCACCTCGCCTATTCTGCCGTTGCGCCGCACGCGCACACGCGGCGCTGCCATGTTCTTGAGCGCCTGCATTGCCTGTTCTGCACGGTATTCCTGCACAACGCCCAGCGCAGCATTGATGACCACGATGGACATGATGGCAATTAGCTCTTGGACTTTGCCCAGCAGGGCGGATACCACCGCTGCACCGAGGAGCACCAACACCAGTGGGTCGGTAAGCTGTTCCCACAGGATGAGCAGCGGGTTCTTCGCACCTTTGTCAATAATCTCGTTTGGTCCGTATTGATCCAGGCGGTTTTGTGCCTCGGTATCGCTCAGCCCCTGGGCGGGGTCTACGTTGTAATGCTTTAGGAGAGCTTCTGTCGTGTACGTATGCCAGATGTTCTTCGTGGCGTTGTCTTGCTGCTGTGGCGCATCTACGCTCTTCACTGCCATAGTGATCGTTGTTCCTTCAGGTGTTGTCCTGGTCGCTGTCTGTTTAATGGTACTGAAAAGTGCCGTATTTCGCACTTTTTAAGCCAATTTATTACGCTAGCACACTCGCTGGCGTGTGCGCCCCCCAATGTTGCGGGGGCAACACAACCCTAACGTACCGCATTTTGCCCCGATTTGAACGTTACGAATTTCACACATACGCTACCGAGCCGGGTGAGGGTTGTTTTTGCGATGCAAACCGGGTCTAATGATGCGCCATGTTGCACTAGAGACAGTAAGCGGGGCAAACGCAGTGAGCTATTGGAATGATAAGCGGGTTGTCGTCACCGGGGGATCCGGCTTTTTTGGGTCATTCGTGGTGGAAAAGCTGCACGAGCGTGGCGCTAAGAATGTGTTCGTGCCGCGCAGCGCGACCTATGACCTGCGCTACCCGGATGCGATTACGCGATTGCTGCAAGACACCCAACCCGACATTGTGTTCCACCTGGCGGCACTGGTGGGCGGCATCGGCGCGAACCGCGAGCGCCCGGCAGACTTCATCTACGATAACCTGATGATGGGCACACAACTGCTGCACCAATCCTGGCAGAAGGATGTGCAAAAGCTGGTTGTCGTCGGCACAGTCTGCTCGTATCCAAAGCACACGCCCATTCCATTCCACGAAGAAGACCTTTGGAACGGTTACCCGGAGGAAACGAACGCGCCATATGGCATCGCCAAGAAAGCGATTATGGTGCAGGGAGAAGCGTATCGGCAGCAGTACGGGTTTAGTTCCATTCACCTGATGCCCACCAACCTGTACGGTCCGCGGGATAACTTCGACCTGAAAACCTCTCATGTTATCCCGGCGCTCATCCGCAAGTGTGTGGAAGCAAAAGAAAACGGTGATGAGGCAATCGTCGTTTGGGGCAGCGGCACACCCACACGCGAGTTCTTGTACGTAGAGGACGCGGCAGAGGGGCTGCTACTAGCGGCAGAATGCTACGACGCCGCCGCGCCCATCAACCTCGGTTCCGGCATGGAGATCAGCATTCGTGACCTCGTCGAGTTGATTGTGGAACTAACGGGCTTTGAGGGTGAAATCCGTTGGGATGGCACAAAGCCCGATGGACAGCCACGCAGAGCGCTAGATACCAGCCGTGCCCGCGAAGAGTTTGGCTTCCAAGCGAAAACAGACTTCCGTGAGGGGCTGCAGCGCACGATTAACTGGTACCTGGAAAACCGAGCAACAATCGACGCGGGCAACTGACGCTAGCTTAGCAGTGCCGCCACGCCCACCCACAGCAGCCATCCTGCCACAATGAGCAACCCAAACTGACCGTGTAGCTTGGCGGTGCGCCCCTGCGCCGGGTGCAGCTTAGATGGGTCTGTTTCCGTGCGGAAGATGTTAATGAGGCGAAGTGCTTCCGGCAGTGTGATAAACGCGACAAGCGCTGTTGGCGGGATCAGCCCGCCGAGCACCAAGCCCAGCAGCGACGCATAAGCGGCAACAATCAGCAGAATGTACTCTTTGGTAGCATTTTCCCGCCCCAGCAGCACAGCAAGGGTGCGCTTGTTGACCGCTCTGTCCGCCTCAATGTCACGGATGTTGTTCGCGTGTAGGATTGCTGCCACCGTGAAGGAAATCGGCAGTGCCGCGATGACAGGCACCCAACTGAACTGATTCGTGGTCACGAAGTAGACACCTAGCACCATCGCTGGTCCCATGAAGATGCCCACGGCAGCTTCCCCTAACCCGTTATATGCCAGCGGGAACGGTCCGGCGGTGTAGGTTACGACAACAATCACCCCACCCAAGCCAATCCAAAACAGCAGCGGTCCCGTGCGGAAGAGCAAGAACAACCCGATAAGTGCCCCGGCAACCACCGTTGCGACTGCCCCGGCAAGCACCTCATTGGGTGTGAGCACCTTGTTTTTGATGGTCATGCCCTGCCCAGCGACTTTGAGTTCATCCGCGCCGCGCCGATAGTCGAAGTACTCGTTAACGAAATTTGCGCCGACCTGCAGCAACAGTGCGCCGATGAGCGCCAATACAAAGTGAAACAGATTAAAGCGCCCGTGTTGCAGGGCAATCGCCGCTGCTATGCCCAACGGTGCGTAGGTCGCGGTAAGCGTGCGTGGGCGTGCCGCGGAGTACCACGCCTGTGCTTTTGCATTTTGGGGAATTACGGTCATGTACTCGTTTGATCTCCGGTTACTTCGTCTGGTGCCACCTTCTCCAGCACACGCGCCCCCTTCTCGAAATAGTCGTAATTCTTGAGCAGGCGGTAATCGGGGTATTCTTGTAACCAACGCTGCGCAATACGATCCTCGTCTTCGCGGTTGGTGTCATCCATGACGACAATCGCGCTTGAGGACAGGCGACCGTCTAAGCATGGGAGCGCCGGGTAGCGTGCCATGCGGCGCGGGTTGTTGTACTGTGCGGGTCCATCAACCACCATGACGTCAATTTGCTCTACATGGTCGAATGCCGTTGCGTCGTACCACAGCCATGTTTGCCCATCCAGTTCCAGCGGCGTTAGCGGGGCATGGACGACTGTGACGAACTTTTCTGCCCCCTGGTGACGCAAGTTCGTGCGTGTGATCTCCGCAAAGCGATCAATTGCCTCTACGGTGATGATGTGCCCGTGCCCTAGCTGCTGCATGGTTTTTGCTGCAATTAACGTTGATGTACCGCCACCGAACTCTAAGACTGTGCGCGGTTGGTGACGGCGCAGCAGTTCTACCAGCAA
>CAYVGI010000055.1:25706-28820 GCA_964451095.1 uncultured Anaerolineaceae bacterium | reverse complement strand
GGGGTCACCAGATAGGACGTAGTCCGAACATTGACCAGCCTTGGTGCTGGTCTTTGTTTTTCCCTGAACCGCTGCTCCACCATTATCCTGAACCCGCTTGGTGACGTGACGCAGGTATGAGAATGGGGGGAGTAACTCCAGCCGGATGATAGTTCCCTCCGGGTTGACCACAACCCGCTCGACCATCTGGCGCAGCAAGTCTTTTTGATCGCCACGCTCCAGCTTACTATACAGTATACCCACTTTTGCAATTATCGTGAGTGCGGCATCCAAATTCCTGATGTGGAAGGTCTGCTTTTGTTGCAGCGCCTCCAGATTGACCTGTAAGGTACGGCGTCGATCCTGCCATTCCGCCCACAGGTTATCCCAAACCCGTTCCGTGATCTTGCCCGCTGCATACAGTCGCGCCGTTCTCGCTTCTTCTTCATCAACAGCTCGCAGTGCCGCTTCCAGCTCTTCACGTTCAGATGGGCGCAGGTGTCCCAACTTACGCGCCAGTTCGTCCGTATAACTCTCTCGAATCAGCGGGATCAGGTCAGGATCAACCTGGATACCCATGAGGGCAACCGGAATCTGGTCATCGATGGTGCTACATAGAATGTTTACATTGCTGCTTGGAACACAGTAGTAGGCAGTCCCACCGCCTGAGCGGCTCGCATTGGATGTCGATCCGGTTAGCTTGACAGGTTTCGTTTCACCAGGCAAATCGACATAGATCAAGCCTTTCAAGAGATAGTCATGCCTGCGCTTGACGACCCGGTGGCGATTGCGCCGCGCTAGAATCTCCAGACCAAGCTCGAACTCGTCGGTTGTCAACAAGGGCTGCCACTGCCCACGCACTGTCTTGGGCGGTATGCCTGCCTTGTCGCTCACAACCCACCCGGCATAGAACCAGTTAACGGCGATATACGACATTTTAGGGCCGTGATCAATTAAGCACCAAGCTTGCTGCATCGTAACGTTCAACTTGTCGAATGTGAGGCATCGTCCAGTTATGCTTACGGACCCTCAGATGTAAGCATAATCAGGGAAGAAAATAGACTGAAAAGATGCTCCGACTCCCCCAAATCGATACTTCTCGCTGAATGACGCGACGTGGAACCTGTCTCCTGAGTCATCTGAAACAAAAATGGGCGAATTCTGTTGCGGCTACTCGGCACGATCTGGCCTATCCCGTGCGTCGTTTTAGGTATTTTCACAAGATATTTGTGAATCCCTTCCGACTCCCCCAAGCGCTTAGTCCAGGTCTTCGCCCAGCCAGTCACGCGCTTCCTGTGCCACTTCCCAGTACAGTTGGCGCACGTCGTCCTCACGAAGTTTGGGCGGCATCCCCGCCTGCTGAAGGGCGATGGGTGTATCAGGTTGCACGGGGCGCTGGCGCACGAGCGCGATCGGGTCAGCGTCCCAGAAGCTCTCAACCGTTAGGGGCGCGACCGTCTCTGCGGGAACATGCGCCGTGTTATCCAGGTCCATCCCTTGCAAAGCTGCCACCACTGCCGCCCGGCCCCGTCCACGTAGGTGAAACAGCAAGAAGGGATCCGCGTCAAGCTGCTCCGCGATCAGGTAGTAAACGGCGGCGGCGTGCTTACACGGATCGCCCCAATCTGGGCAGCTACAGGAGAAGCGAATATCCCTTTTCTTCTGTGGGAACAGCGACAACTTATGGTGCTGGAACACGGCTTCAATATCGCCAGGCATCTCCCCGGCGAGCAATTTCGCAGCGTAAATCGCCTGCTGAGATAGTGCCTTGAACGCGATCTCCCATTCGGCATCAGTGAGCGGTTTGAGGTGAATCTGGGTTTGATAGGGTCGCCGCCGACTCCCCTGCACCTCGGCGTAAACCCGCCCGGTGCTAATTTCCAGCCGCAGCACCGAGCCATTGCGTGCGTAGGACTTTCCCCGACCCAAGCGCCCATCCATGCCGAAACGCTCCATGACACCGACCCATTGCTGTCCCCACCACTCGCACCCGATGTCCCCACGCCGACTCTCTGCCCGCACCGGTCCAGAAACGATGACTGCGTCAGCTGGGGTTTCGTAGTCAATGCGTTCATCGTCGTCCAAGTCGTAGAGGTCGTCAAAATCATCAAAGTCGCTGTACCCGTTATACCAATTCATTTGATTATCCTTCCAGCGCCTCGCGCCGCAAACTGACCAGGTCACGTAAATCGTTGTTGTCCAGCTCGGAAATCCAGCTTTCCCCGGCGTCGATCACCGCGTCAGCGACCGCCTGTTTCTTCTCGATCATCTCGTCAATCCGCTCCTCCAACGTCCCCAGGCAAATCAGCTTATGGACTTGCACCGCCCGCGTTTGCCCGATGCGATAGGCCCGATCTGTCGCCTGATTTTCTACAGCAGGATTGTACCAGCGGTCGAAGTGGACAACGTGGTTGGCGGCGGTGAGTGTTAGTCCGATGCCCCCGGCTTTGAGCGATAGGACAAACACGGGTGGTCCGCTTGCCGCCTGGAACCGGCGCACCATCTCGTCTCGTGCCTGGGACGGGGTGCCCCCGTGCAGAAAAAGCACCTCATCAACCAGATATTGGCGCAAATGGGCCTGTAGCAAGTCCCCCATCTCGCGATACTGGGTGAAGATCAGCAACCGTTCGCCGTTGGCGTAGACCTCATCCACGATGTCGGTGAGGCGATCTAGCTTGCCGCTACGCTCTGTCAACGGGGCCGTCTCCCCCTCTTTGAGAAAATGGGCCGGGTGATTGCAGATCTGCTTGAGATGCGTCAGCAGTCGAAGGATGTTTCCCCGCCGGGACATGTCCTCGTCAGCGGCCTCAATAGCCCCCATATTCTCGCGTACTGCCGCCTCGTATAATGTGACCTGCTCGGCGGAGAGGGTACAGTAGGCTTTGTTCTCGAACTTCTCCGGTAGGTCTTGGATGATGGCGATATCGGTCTTCACCCGCCGTAGGATGAACGGCGCAGTCAGTTGACGCAGGGTCGCGGTGGCTTCTGGGTCGCCGTAACGTTCGACGGGCAGCGCGAAGTTGGACCGAAACGCCTTTTGCGATCCCAGGTAACCGGGATTGAGAAACTGGAAGATGGACCACAATTCGCTTAGACGATTCTCGACGGGTGTTCCTGTGAGGGCGAGCTTGAATG
>CAYVGI010000055.1:0-25606 GCA_964451095.1 uncultured Anaerolineaceae bacterium | reverse complement strand
GTCTTCCCCAGGCCCATGTCATCGGCCAGGCATGCGCCCAGCCCCATATGCCGCATCTGTGCCAGCCAGCTAAACCCGCGCTGTTGATACGGTCGCAGCGTTGCTTGGAGTTGAGACGGCGGCGGCGCAGGTGGGATGGTATCCGGCTGATAAAGCTGGGCGAATACGTCTTCCAGCCAGCCCTCGATCTCGGTTTCCTCGACTTCAATGCCGTCGATGGCGGTCGCAGTGGCATTGGCCTTGAGCGCATCTTGCAGCGTGAGATCCCCACCTGCGGCCTGCTCGAAGAACTTACGGGCGGCGTCGATCTGATCAGGATCGAGGGCAATCCACTCCCCTTTGTGCCGAACCAGGGGTTGCTTGAGCGCCACCAACGCCTCGAACTCATCGCGGCTGAGCGTCTCATCACCCAGAGCCATCTGCCACTCGTAGCGCAGCAACGCGTCCCGTGTGAGGAAGCCAGATGATTCGTTAGCAGGCCCCTTGATTTTGGCTTTGGCCCGTAGCCGTGCCCGTCGCCCCCACCAATTGGGAACCTGCACCGCAAAGCCGCTGGTCTCTAAAATGGGCAGTGCCTCGGTGAGAAACTGATAGGCCTCATCGCGGTCGAGCGTTACACCGATGGGTTTGGCCTGTCGTAAACTCCGCTCAATCGGCGGGAACATGTGCGAGGCCCGCCCTAACCCGGTAAGCAGTCGCTCACCGGGACGGTCGAAGCGGTATTCGAGGTACTCCAGTGCGCCCGTGCCCGCCTGCCAAACCTGCTCAGCATCAATCATCAGACTGGGATCATCCACCGCTTGCAGCAGATAATCCACTTGCCACGTCTCGCCATCTTCACCGGGATCACGCAGGCGCAGCCCCACACGCAGTCCACTTTGATCAACCGCTCCCACTCCCGCCGACCACCTATTCCAGGCGTCCATCAACGCTTTATTCTGGGCGATCGTTCCCGTAAGCGCGTCCGTCATACCTGTCAAACCCTGCATCACACCACGGGGCACGGATCGTTGGCGGCTCTCGTGCATCTCTCGGATGAACAGATCAATGGTGTGATCGAGGAAAGTATCTAACAATGCCGCTGGGGTTTCGGGCGCTTCCGGGTCCGAACTGGCGGCCTGGCACAGACGCGGCATCTTGGCAACCAGTTGCCGCCGTAAGTCGGGGTCCAGGATGGCTCGCCACTTTGTCGTGAATTGTCGCCCGTTCTGATCGAGCTGCGGCAGGTAACGTCCTTCAACGAGGAGGTTCATCACCAGCAGCGCGACCTGTTCCCAAAAGCGCGCATCCCCACCCAGGCGTATGTCTCGCGGTGATGATACCGAATACTGAAGGAAGAGGTCCAGCGCATCCGTCGCGCTGATGCACGCCGCTTCGATCTCCCAACACAGCAAGTCAGCCACGTTGGTGAGCGGATCGGCCCCGGCGACAAGGGCTTCCGGTGAGGGGGACACGCGCTTGCCCTGGCCTGGTAGCCAGATCTCGATCTGGGCTGGTTCGTCGAAGGCATCTGTGGTCAACCGTCGCACGATCTCACTGACCGCCTCATACGATGCGGCAAACGGATGCGGCGCAACGCGCCCCCGCCGTCCGCGTTTGTATTGGGGGGATAGATTGGGGTCTTCTGCCCAGACCGCGAACATCGCCGCTTTTGGGAGCCAGGTACCGTGGATAATGTGCATCGTACCTCCACCAGGAATCAGTAACGACCTTCCCTAGTGAAGACTATACATGATCCCTCACGCGGCGTCAGCTATCCCGTTGCGGTGTTCATCCGCATTCTTCACCATTGGCACGATTAACATGGCTACCATACCATCTGGACAGTTTGTGTTTCAGAATTGGACACAGCGCTAGACATGAAGTTCAAAAATACCAACGTCTGCAAGGTGCCGTCTTCGTCCACGGGTTCCTCGGCATCCAACGTCCAGAAGTACAGCCACTATAGAATCACTAATGGTCATGTTCACGCAGCCGTGATTGCGCCGGAACCCGAAGGCATTGTGCCAGTGGTTGGCGGGCGGGCTGTATGACTACAGCGATAACCTCTTGGTGAATGTGCGGGCGCTTGCGGAGCTTGTGCAGTAAGTTCCCGCACCGCACTAAAACTAAGAATGATGGGTGCTAGTTGTTGACTGTACGCTGCACCTTTCCCCACATGCTTTCATTTTTGAAACGATTAAGCCCCTGCTGATTGTTTTTTGAAGCACTTTAAGTTAACCTTTAATTGCGTTTCTAAATTTAAGGAGGGTTATATGCATACTAAGACAAGTAAAGTGAGGTTTGTGTTTACCTTTATTTGTGCTTTATGGGGTTTACTTTCGTTATCTGTAGGGCTGGCGGCACCATTGCAAGCTGTGGATTTAGAAATTCAACAGAAGCTAATTGCGCAGTCGGATTTAAATGCGACTGATTTGGAACAAGGGGCTGAATTTGGCACATCAGTCAGCATTGACGGCGATACCACTATCATTGGAGCACCCGAAAAGACTGAGGGAAATAATTTTTCATCTGGGGCAGCGTATATCTACGTTCGAAGCGGCTCGGCGTGGGCGTTTCAGCAAAAGCTGACGGCTCAACTGAGTGATGGGGTATCAGATTTTGAGTTCCGGGCGGACTTTGGATATGCCGTAGATGTGGATGGTGATACGGTTGTCGTTGGGGCACGTTTCAAGGATGAGAATGGAAACGAGAATGCGGGAGCCGCGTATATTTATACACGCAGCAACAATACCTGGACTTTACAGCAAAAGCTAACGGCGCAGACAATCAACGGGGCAGACCTGGAAGAAGGTGCCGCCTTCGGGCGAGCGGTTAGGGTGGACGGGGATACAATCGCTGTTGGTGCGTTCGGCAAGGATGAGGGTAGTGGCGACGGTGATGGTGCAGTGTACATCTACACACGCAGCAATGGTATGTGGTCTATTCAACAAAAACTCATTGCCCAAACAGATATCGGTACTCCCGACCCGGAGGTTAGTGCCGGCTTTGGGTACTCACTCGATCTTAGTGCCGATACGGTTGTTGTTGGCGCTTACCGACGAGATGGCAGCACCGCTTTTCAGGGTGGGGCGGCATATGTGTATACACGCAGCGCAGATACATGGACGATCCAGCAAAAGCTGCTGCCACAAACAACCAACGGTGAAGACGATCAAGATACCCTTAGCAACTTTGGTTCTTCTGTCGCCATAGACGGAAACACAGTTGTCGTTGGTGCTACTGGCAGGCGAGAAGGCTTGCTTGCCGTAGGTGCGGCATATGTGTATACACGCAGTGCAGATACATGGACGATCCAGCAAAGGCTGTTCGCCGAAACTGATAGCGGGCCTGATACACAGGATGGCGCCAGATTTGGATATACCGTTAGTGTGTCTGGTGAAACCGTTGCTATTGGGGCACCTTTTCAAGATGAAGGTGGACCGACCGATACTGGGGTTGTTTATGTGTATGATCGTAGTGGGATGATGTGGAGTTTCCAAAAAAAGCTAACTGCGGCGCGAACAAACGGGGGAACTGATTTGGATGAAAGATCCTCTTTTGGGTTTTCAGTGAGCTTGGATGCCAATACGGTCATCGCAGGAGCAAATAATAAGGATGAGAGTGGACTAATTAACACGGGTGCTGCATACATCTATGCTGAGGAGATTGACCCCACAGATGTCAACAGGGATGGCATTGTCTCACCTTCAGATGCCCTCTACGTCATCAACCGCCTAGACCCTGGCACCGACTTAACCGCTGATGTCAACGGCGACAATGTCGTTGATAATGCCGACGTGCAGGCAGTCATCGCCGCGCTTGGCGCACAATAACATACACGCCCCTTCTTGTCAGGGTTACTGCCCCTGCCCGTGCGACCAGTTCACGCGCAGAAAATGGCTTCACGACGTAATCATCAGCACCGATATCGAAACCTGTCAGGCGGTCATCCTCCTCGCCGCGTGCGGTGAGCATATTAACCTGTGTACTCACCGCTGCTGTACACGTACACGAACGTCTGCAAGGTGCCGTCTTCGTCCACGGGTTCCTCGGCATCCAACGTCCAGAAGTACAGCCACTTGGCATCGCTGATGGTCAGGTTCACACAGCCGTGGCTGCGCCGGAACCCAAACGCATTGTGCCAGTAGGTGGCGTGCAGGCTGATGTCCCCGTCAAAGTACAGCGTCCACGGCACATTTTGCAGCGCGTAGGCGTCCGGTGCACCTGTGGCACCGCTCATGCTGCCAGAAGTCACACGGTACCACACCGTGTGAATGCCCTCGTTTGTGTCCCAGCCGGGCAGCCCCGTGGCAATAATGGTGCTGAACACGGGCGTGTCGTCCTCGTAGGCGACCAGCGTCTGCTCGTACAGATCAACCGCCACCCAACGCCCGCTCACATCCTCCGGGCGCTCCGTCAGGTGGACTTTCGCCACGTCGCGCTGCTCTACCCACTGCCCATCCCCGACCATGTACCAGCGCCAGTCGCCCAGCTTGACGGTAGCGAAGATGTGCACCAGATTGTAGTAGTACTTATACACACCCGTTTCCGTGCTGCGCGGCGCACCGGGGAACGGGGCAGTCACCACGGTGCCCAGGATGTAGGCGTATTCGTTTTGCAGCCCATCGTCAATTTGCAGCCCGCGCACATCCGACGGCGTGACCAGCGTCACATCGTTGGTGGACATCCACTCGCCGCCCTCAATCTGAATCCAGTTCGGGTCGCTGGTATTGACCGCGCTCACGTAGTTGAAACCCGCGCCCATGTTGCGGGTCACGGCACCGCCAGGGGCGGCATAGACGTTGGCGTTTTCGTTCACCTTCCAAAAGCTGTACTGGTTGATGGTGGCGCTATCCACCGGGACGGGTGCGTAGGTTGGGGTGGGGCGCAGCGCCATCACCTGGCGGCACAGCTCGGACGGCTCAATGCTATCCAGCGTGATACCGGCACACGCCGCGCTGAACGGGATGGTCATCGGGTCGATGGTGTCTTCCGTCTGCGCGAAGGCGGGCACGGCGGCGAAGATGGCAATGAGTAACAGGGGCAACATTCGGGTCATGGGTTCCTCACAGGGTAGACGTTTTGGATATTGGCATTGGTGGCAGGCGCAAGCACGCTGCGCCCATACCGATTCTGCCTGAGATTACCCGCAGTCTATCATGCCTGTGGTCTGCCTGTCCCTTGCGTCTGTTGGGTGATTGCCCTACGGTCACAATGCGCAGGTTAGCGGTCAGCGACGGTGATGGTGATGTCCGGGTGCTCGTTGTAGAACGCCACCTTGCCCATGAATGTTTCCAGCCCGCGATAGGGCGTTGGGTAGTACCAGCCGCCATCTGCCACGGTTTGCTCGCCCACCACGATGTCGTAATAGGACGCCTCGCCCTTGTAAGGGCATACGGTGTGGGTATCGACCGGGCGCAGGTACGCGTTGTTGATGTCTCCAAGCGGGATGTAAAAGCGTGGCAGCAGCCCCGTCTCGAACAAGACGGTGGCGTTGGTCGTATCCGCGACCGTGTGCCCATTGATGCTGACCTGCACGCGCCGGCTAGTGTCGCGCACGTCCGTGCGCAGGTAGGGGTGCCGTGCGTGCCCGAAGATCTCCTCGTCTTCTTCGAACCACTGGTCAATGCTGTGCCAGTCGAAGCCCACGAAATCGCTGATGTCGTCGTAGCCCTCGCGTGGCTCGGCGTAGGTGAGCGCGGCTTTTTCTGCGGTGCGGTCGCCCACGGTAAGGGTGTGGTGGGTGATGATGCCGTACATGCGGTTGTGGTTAGGGTCTGCTTGGGCGGTGAGCGCGTCCATGTTCACATCACTTTTGGGGAACAGGTAGCGTGGGGCGTAGATATGGTCGTACAACAGGTAGGCGTTGGGGGTGTCGGCAATGGTCTCGCCGTTGAACACTGCCCGCACGCGCTTGTAGGTCGGCTCTACCAGCCCCAGCAGGCGCTTGTGTCCGTTGTAACGCTTATCCATTTCGATAGGCATGGGTGGGTCTCCTGTGGGTAGGTTGCAGTTATCTACAGGAGTGGATGCCACCAGAACACGGAATCATACACCGCTCAAGCGCCAGAACCGCATTAGACCACGCATGACCCCCGCCGTGACCAGCCCTGTGCCTGCCAGCGTCGCCCAGAACGCCAGCGCCGGGCGGTAGGGGGGGTGCGGTCTGCCCAGGTAGTCCAGTGTAGCGGCGGTGCCCTGCCGCAGCACCGACCGTGGCGGGTTTTCCAGCGGATTGCCGTACAGTTCCAGTTGGTGCAGGCGGCGCAGGCGGTGCAACTGCGGCGGCAGGTGCGTGATCTGATTGCGGCGCAGTTCCAGTTCTTCCAGTTCGCCCATGCGTGCAATCCACGAGGGCAGCACGGTGAGCTGGTTGTCATCTAACTTCAGGTCAACCAGCCGCGTCAGGTTTGCTGCCTCTGGCGGCAGCGTTTGCAGGTGATTCTCGCGCACAGACAGCCAGCGCAGCGTTGTCAACGCGCCAATTTCCGGGGGCAGCACCGTGAGTTCGTTCTCGCTCAGCCCCAGCATCTCCAACGAGCGCAACTGCCCAATTTCTGGCGGCAGGTGCGTGAGCTGGTTGCCGCCCACGTCCAGCACCCGCAACTGCGACAGCGTACCGATCTCCGGCGGCAGGGTGGTGAGGTTGTTCAGCCCCAGGTAAAGCGCTTCCAGTTGGTGCAGCCGCACAATCTCCGGCGGCAGCACATCCAGCCCCAGGTTGCTCAGGTTGAGGTGGGTGGCGTTGGCACGCTCTGCCTTGGCAATGCGCTCTAGTGCGGTGTCGTAGGGGGTGGCGGCGTCTTGCGCGGCGGCGGTATGTACCGTACCGACTGCTGCGAACAAGATCAGTATCCAACGTAGGCGCATTGCACGGAGCCTTCACATTACAACGTTTGTTGACCCCAGCATAATACAAGCAAGCGTTGCTCGGCACAAATGTTGACTCGAGAAACTACCGTAGCAGGAACAGCAGCAGCGGCACCACCAACGCAGCCACCAGCACCAGCACAATCACCAATGCCACAACGCGCCCCGCCGTCCAAAAGCCCGAATTACTCTCTCCCACGTAGCCAATCGTTAGCGGGTCATCGTCCCAGGGGGAATCCTCGCCAAAGGCGGCAACGTCGTCGTCGTCCGGGTATTCGCTCTCGTCCAGCCAATCGTCCTGGCGCATGGCAAACGCTCCTTAATCGTAATCCGTCGCCCATTCCGGGTGGCGATAATGTTCAAAAAAGCGCTTCAGCAGCTTGTGCGTCACCCGCCCGATGCTAATCTGCTCGTCTGGTGGTAGGTCGCTTTCTGCAAACCACCGCGCCTCAGACGATTCCAGGTCACCCTGGGGGCTTGGCACAGGATTTTCGTCCAGCAGGTCACACTGCATGTACAGCTTGTAGATGTGGAACATATACGGCGGGTGCCCATGCAGCCGACGATCCAGGAACGCCAGTAGTTTGCTTGCCTGCACACGGTAGCCCGCCTCCTCCAGCACTTCACGCGCCACATTCTCAGACGGCGTGACGTTTACATCTGCCCAGCCGCCGGGCAGCGTCCACTTGCCGCCGTCCAGGTTCTCGCGCACCAGCAAAATCTCATCCGCCGCGTTGAACACCACACCGCGCACATCCACCTTGGGCGTGGCGTAACCATCCTCTGTCGCCAGGATTTGCTCAATCGCGGGCGCGTCCATTTCGTCGGTGTAGCTGCTGATAATCTCCGTGGCGAGCGACTCTAGCTGCTGGTAGCGCTCCCGGTCGAAGCCGTCACGGGTGTAGTGCTGCCCGGTCTGCGCAATTGCCTGGATTTGCCGTGCCCAGATGAGCCACTGCGGTTCGTTGGTCATGAGTACCCGCTACCCCTCGTCCGCCGGGATGAACTGCACTTCGAACATGGTTGACCACAGCTTGCCCGTGATGAAGAACACGTCGTTTTCCTCGTCGTAGGCAATGCCGTTGAGCACACCGTTACCCCCCACCTGTGACCGTTCCTCGTCGGTGAGCAGCCCGGCAGCGTCAATCACCGCGTTGACGACACCTGTTTGCTTGTCAAAGCGCAGGATGGCATCGCTCTGCCACACGTTGGAGTAGATGTCGTCGCCCACGCACTCCAGTTCATTCAGTTGATCGACAAACGCGCCGTGCAGCGTCACGCGGAACTGCCGCACCACGTCGAACGTGATGGGGTCACGTACCTGAATGGTGTTGCTGCCGTTGCTGTGATACAGCAGTTCGCCGTCGTAGCACAGCCCCCAGCCCTCGCCCGCATACTGGAACGCCGCCGTTGGCTCGAACGTGTCGGCATCTGCGCCCGTTTGCAGATTGTAAACCAGCGCAGTGTTCTCCCGCCATGTGAGCTGAATCAGCCGCTCGTCTACCAGCGCCAACCCCTCCGCAAAGAACTGCTCTGGCAGCGCGTACTCGCGCACCAACGCGCCCGTCTCGATTTCCACTGCCCGCAGCGTGGACATGCCGTAGCGCCCGGTGGATTCGTACAGCAGTCCGTCATCGTGCAGCAGCAGCCCCTGCGTGAACGCGTTCGTATCGTGGGGGTAGCTCGCCAGCACCTCCACCCTTAGCTGCTCAACCTCAACGGGCGGTGCGTCCTGCGCGGCGACCGCACTGAATGGCAGCAGCAGTAGCAGGGCTATGAACTTGCGCATGGGTGTTTTCCTCATGTGGATGGTTACCGTCAACGGCGGCATTGTAACGCAGCCCCCAGCGACGGAACACGGGGTATTCGGCGACGGGTGGTGCCGCCGATCAGTCATTTTATGTTTGTAGGGGGCGCATTCGATTTTTGGGAGCGGATTGGCATCCCACCGCCCAGAAGGTGTGGGGCGCTGCGTACAACGCCCCCATCGCATACCTCTACAGGTTCAGCATATGCCCTTCAAGCCCGTGCGCTGCTTCCTTAACCGCCTCGCTGAGCGTGGGGTGGGCGTGTACGTTGCGGGCAACTTCCTCCGGCGTGAGTTCTGCGCTTGCCGCCAGCGTGAGTTCTGGCAGCAGTTCGGTCACGTTCGGACCGATCATGTGAGCGCCGATGATCTCGCCGTACTGCTTGTCGCTGATGAGCTTCACAAAGCCGCTGCCCTCGTTTAGCCCCAGCGCCTTGCCATTCGCCTGGAACGGGAACTTCGCCACGTTAATGTCGTAGCCCTTTTCACGCGCCTGCTTTTCTGTGTAGCCAAAGCTGGCGACCTGCGGCTGGCAGTACGTCGCACGCGGCATCATGATGTAGTCCAGTTCCTGTGAGTGCACGCCTGCGATGTTTTCCGCTGCGACCACACCCATCACCTCAGCGACGTGTGCCAGCATCAGCTTGCCGGTTACGTCACCAACCGCGTAGATGTGCGGCACGTTGGTGCGCATGTGCTCGTCTATGGCAATCGCGCCGCGCTCGGTTAGCTGGACGCTGGTGTTTTCCAGCCCGTAGCCCTGGGTGCGTGGGCGGAAGCCCACCGACATCATTGCCTTTTCCGCTTCCAGTTCCTTCTTCTCGTCGTTGGACATATCCGTGACGGTGACGACCACATGGTCGCCGTTGTCGTCGATTTTCTCCACGCGGTGCCCGGTCATCACGTTGACGTTGAGCTTCTTGTACGCCTTCATCAGCTCTGTGCTCACCTCTTCGTCCTCGTTCGGCAGCATCCGGTCGAGGTACTCTATGAGTGTGACGTTGACGCCGTAGTTGGACATCACGTAGGAGAACTCTGTGCCGATAGGTCCCGCACCAACGATGATGATGTCTTCCGGCACATGGTCTTCCAGGATTTGCGTCTCCCAACTGACCACATTGTCGCTGAACTGCACGCCCGGCAGCAGGTTGTCAACCGCGCCCGTGCCGATAATCAGGTTGTCGAACGTGAGCGTTTCTTCACCGCCCTCGTTCATCTCTATCGTCATGTTCTTGTCGTCCGTGAGCGTTGCCCAGCCCTCGTAGGTGTCGATTTTGTTCTTCTTCATGAGGAACTGCACACCCTTGACCAGCCGATTGGAGACCTGCCGGCTGCGCTTGTACGCCGCACCGTAGTCGACCTTCACGTCGCCTTCAAACTGGATGCCGAAGGTCTTCGCCTGGTGCATGATGATGTGCGCTAGCTCTGCGTTGTAGAGCAGTGCCTTGGACGGGATACAGCCGACGTTGAGGCACACACCGCCCCAGTATTTCTTCTCTACGATGGCGGTCTTTAACCCTAACTGGGACGCCCGAATTGCTGCTACGTAGCCGCCAGGACCCGCACCCAGCACCACCACATCGTATTGCTTAGCCATGTTTGGTTTTGCTCCGGTTGTTTAGGTAATCGTTAGCCGTGCAAGCATTATAACAACCGGAACAGGGTACTCCCATCGTGCCTTGGCAGTCCGGGGCGTAAGAACGCTATTAGACACACGATAAGTTGGTGCTTTACACATGGCGGCACAAGACCTGAGAAAGAATGGGCACAGCGGGCGCGTCTGGGTGGATATAGACCGATGCAGACTATTGAGCATTTATAGGAATGAGAGATATGGCACTGGATTATACTCCCATCTACGAGGGCACCATGAAGTGGGGCGCGTTTGTAACGGAAAACAACCTCACGTTTGAAGACCTACGCGAGGAGACACTGCGCCTGTACGAGGCAACGCACACCATTCTCGACGAGGCGGTAGACGCGGACATCTCGTTTGTGCCGCACGACCCGAACGCACATGACGCGCACGCCCCGGAGGGGGAGCAGCACATCGGTTGGACGCTGGGGCACCTCATCGCACATGCCACTGCCACCAACGAGGAGACGTTCGTCTTCGGGTCGCTGCTGGCACGGGGCATCCCGCAGGGTGGGCGCATCCGCGTAGAGGCAGCGTGGGAGGAGATCGACACGGTAGCGAAGGCACGCCAACGCCTGAACGAAAGCCGCCGCATTGTGCTGTCCTACCTGGACGCCATTCCTGACACCCCTGACCTGGCAACCGAGCGTGTCTTCAGCGAGCGCGCCGCCGCGTACTTCGGTCCGATTAACGCGCTTGCCAGCGTGCTGATGGGGTTGACGCACCACAACGAGCACCTGCCACAAATGGAAGAAGCCCTGTGCCAGGCAAAGGCAGCAGTAGAGCAAGTTTCATCGCTCTGCTAGAAACCCATAATGCCCCCAGTTGCTGAGCCGATGTTCTGGTGCAATCGACTCAGCTCACAGAAGGTCATAAAACGTGATAACGATGTAGGGACGTTGCAGCAACGTCCCTACAGACGCCAATTGCTCCACTAGGACATGAAAATCCATTTCATGCGATTGCCCTACCACGATTAGCAGAGCCCTTCCCCACATCACGTCACATTCTGCATAGACCCACAAGCTAACCTTCGCTAGAATCTTAAGTCGGCATAAATACACCTAACAAAACTGCAATGGTCGGTCAATAGATGAAGAACCCGTTCGACACCAGCGATACCAACCTGCAAGCCCCCCTGAAAGTTGACCTTTTAAGCCAATGGCTGGAAACCGAATGGATTGCCACCCACCCAGACGATGACCTGCAACTGTTGTGGACATCGGAGACCAGCGTGAACCGGCACATCATGGCGCGGTATGAACATGACTTCGAGCTGCCGGAGGGCTACCGCTTCGACGGTTACGACATGTACGAGCACTCGATTGTGCCGCACATCCTCATGGAATCGTCCGCAGAGGAGATCACGTACCAGTCCGGCGCATTTCTGTATCACTTCCACCATGCAGAAACGGGCAAAACCGTTGATGTGCTGCTGGTCGCCGCGTACACGTCAGACGACTTCTACGACGAAGATGTGATTGTGCTGGTGTGCATCCCGAAGACGTTCGAGAAGGTGTGGCAGGGGCTAATCCGGGAGTTTAAGCGGATTGACCGAGCGCTCAAGCCGCAGCAGAAGGTGCACATCATCGGCGGCTGGACGACATCGTTTTCCCCGGACACGGAGTGGGATGATATTGTGCTGCCAGATGAGCTAAAGGGCAGCATTTTTGACGATATTGAGTCGTTCTTCGCCAAGGGTATTCACGTCTACAAGCGCCTTAACCTGAAACCGTTCCGCAAGATGCTGCTGGCAGGCGTGCCCGGCACTGGCAAAACGATGCTGTGTTCTGCGCTGGCGAAGTGGGCGCTTGACCAGGACTTCCTGGTAACGTATATCTCCAGTGCGGACGAAGAAGGACCGACGTTCCGCAAAATCCAGCGGGCACTGAGCATTGTCTCGCGCTCCAATCACCCGGCGCTGGTCATCCTGGAAGAACTGGACGCCTACCTGCACAACGAGGAAAAGGCACTTGTACTCAATGTGCTGGACGGCAGTGAGGGGCAAATCAACGAGCAGGGTACGCTGCTTATCGCCACCACCAACTACCCGGAGGCAATCGACGAGCGTGTGCTCAAGCGCCCCGGTCGTCTGGATCGCATTTTCATCATCCCGGAGATGAACCGCAAAGAGGACGCAGAGAAGATGCTGCGGCTGTACCTGGGTGAGATGTGGCAGGACGAGCACAGTGACGTCGCTGCCAAGCTGGTAGGCTACCCTGGCGCGTTCATCCGGGAGGTGGCGATTTACGCGCTGACGCAGGTGGCACGGGACGACCTGCACACGCTCTCCCCGCAACTGCTCTCAGACTCGTTCAAGAGCCTGCACGATCAGATCAACATGCGCGATGACTTCCTGCTGCGCCGCTCCAACCTGGGTTACAAGGGGCTGGGCTTCGCGGGGGAGTAGCGCCTGTGGCAAACTGGCACCCGGAACTCCCGGTAGACGAATCCACTGAACGCGCTCAAGCGCTTCTGAAGAATGGCAGTTGCAATGACAAAAACAGACAACTTCGACAAGGTTGAGGTCAAGTCTCAGGCGGAGCTACGCGCCTGGCTAGAGGCAAACCACGAGCAAGACGACAGCGTGTGGCTCGTCACCTACAAGAAACAGCACGCGGACTGGTACGTCTCCACACAGCAGATTTTGGATGAGGTGCTGTGTTTCGGCTGGGTGGATGGCATCCGGCGCAAGCTAGACGACGACCGCACCATGCAGCTCATCGCGCCGCGCAAGGCACAGCACTGGGCAAAGAGCTACAAAGATCGGGTGGCGCGGTTGGAAAAAGAGGGCAAGATGCACCCCGCCGGACTAAAGGCAGTTGAGCAGTCCAAGCAGAACGGGCTGTGGAACTTCATGGATGATGTAGACGCGCTGATTATCCCAGATGACCTGATGGCGGCGCTAAAGGCGCACCACCCGGGGCTAGAAAACTTCGAGGCGTCTGCGCCGTCGTATCGGCGTAACGTGCTGCGCTGGATTAAGCTGGCAAAGACCGATAAGACCCGCGCCAAGCGCATCGAAAAAGCAGCGGTGTTCGCAGCAAAGGACGAGAAAATCCCGCAGATGTAACGGGGGAGTGGGCAGTAGGGAGCAGTAGGAAGCTGATGGTTGTCAGTTTTCAGGCATACAGCGCCCGGTATCGCTCCGCGACGGTACGCCAACTGTAGTGCGCCTCAATTACCTGCCGCCCCTTCGCCCGCAAACGGGATTGCAGCGCTTTATCCCGTAGCAAATCCACCACCCGCGCCGCGAGCGCTTCCGCGTCACCTGCGAGCAGCACACTCTCCCCGTCCGCCACACGGATGCCATCCACGCTCAGCGGTGTTGCCACCACCGGGCACCCACTCGCAAGCGCTTCCAGCACCTTGTTCTTGATGCCCGCGCCGTAGCGCAGCGGGCATACAAACACCGTCGCCTGCTGATAGTACGGGCGCACATCGTCAACGCGCCCGGTCACGGTGATGTGTTCGCCTGCGAGCGCTTGCATAGCATCGGTGGGGGCGTTGCCCGCCAGCCACAGGTGAGCGCCCGGCACCTGCGCTTGCACCAGCGGGAAAATCTGCTGTGCGAGCCACAGCGCGGCGTCGGCGTTGGGGGCGTAGTCGTAGTTGCCCAAAAACAGCACATGCGCGGGCTGACGGTCACGGTCGCGCAGCGGGAACTGTGCCAGATCAACACCGTTGGGAATTACTTCGACACGCAGTTCCGCGTTGAGCGTGTGCAGTTCGTCGCGGTCTGCTTCGCTGACGACCGTCACCACATCGTAGGGCGTGAACATCCACGTCTCGAAGTGGCGGGCGGCAATGTGGTTCAGGCGGTGGGACAGTCTGGCACGGAGTCCGCCTCCCCCATGGGCAAGCTGCCGCCGGGTGTATAGCCCGTAGCTCTCATACGGTGTGATAACCGTTTTATAACCGTTAAGACACCCTGCAAACTCATACACCTGCACGCCGCCGAACAGGTGCACCGCGTCGTAGAGGGTTGAGATCAGCCGCCGATCGATCTCGCGCCACATCTCCGGGGCAAAAGCGAGTGCCGCCTGCGTGGGGAACCGGGCCGCCGGGAACAGTGCCCGCCGCAGTAGCTCCGGCGGGGGGCGGCGTTTGGCATCGAACAGCACCACATCGTGGAAGTAGCGGGTGTAGTGCTGTTGGCTGCTCAGCGACCAGTCTGTGGGTGCCTCTGCAAATGCCAGCAGGTCAATCGTCACGCCCATACCGCTGAGTTCCCGCGCCAGGTGATACACAATCAGGCGGTCGCCCAGGTGCAGCGGGTACGGTGGGCAGCGCGAGATCATCAGGATGCGCGTCATGCAACGGGTTCCACGGGTGCCGCCTCAGCAGTTTGCTCAGCAGTTGCCGCAGTCTGCACCACGTCGCCCACATCCACGCCCATGCCGATGAAGCCCCAAACCCCCGTAATGGCGTAGATGACGATGGTCACGGCGTGCACCACCAGCCCGATTGCAAACGCGGTCGGCTCCGGGATGCCAAACGCCTGCCCCGCCAGCACCATTGCCGCCTCAAACGGACCGATGGCACCAATAGACGGCAGCGCGACGCTAAACGATGCCAGCGACATCCCCAGCCCGGACTGTAACAGCAGGTTTTCCGGCAGGTTAAACGCAAGCTGCACGGTGATAAATGTGATGTAGGACAGAATCCACGAGATGAGCGTCCAGCCGATTGCATGGGCAAAGCTGCGCGGCTCTACCAGCGGCTTAAGCCCGTGCAGCAAGTGATCCAGCAACTCATCCAGCGGCAAGCGCTGCAAAAACGTCAGTCGGTCGGTGATGGCGTGCAGCAGCGAGTGCGCGAACTTGCGGTAGCGTGCCAGCACGATTAGCACGACAAAGGCGGCAATTGCCAGCCCGGCAAACACAGGCGCAATCCGTGCAACGTTCGCGGCGACTTCCGGCGGCATATTTGGCACCTGTGTGACCACCACCGCCAGCAGCAGCAGCACAAACACCGTGTCTAGCAGGCGCTCCACGATGATGCTGGTTGCCGTCGTGACCACGGGCACACGCTCCCGGCGGGCAAGTACCGTCCGGGCGACTTCGCCCAGGCGCAGGAACAGGTTCAGCAACATCATGATGCCGACGATGTAAAACGCCCGGTTGCGAGATACCTTAAAATCTACCAGCCCCTGCCAGCGGATGCCCCGCGTGTAGATGCCCAGCACCCCCACCACCAACGACACAAAAATCCAGAATGGGTTTGCGCTTTGCACGGCGCTCCACACCTCATCCAGCGGGATGCCGCGCACCGCCCACCACAAAAACACCCCGCTCACCGCCAGGCTCACTGCAATTAGACCAATCCGCTTCCACATAGACACTGCTCCGTATCACTTGTTGATTAATGAAAAATCCATGATGAACGCTGCACATTCTAGCACTTCCGTCCCGGTTGGGTGAGGGCGCAGCGTGCGATCGCTTGCATGTGCGCCTATAATGGCGGTCGTGATCAACGTGCTTGAGGAGTGACCATGCGTACTATCCGACTTGCTGCCCTGTTGACCTGTGGTGTGGTGCTTGCCGCCTGTGCCCCCAGCGCGGACAACACCCTGCCCACTATCGCGCCCAGTGCGCCTACCATAACGATCGCCCCCGTTGCCGACCCGGAACCGCCGACATTTGAGCCGATTGCCGACCCGGAACCGCCCGTGCAAAGCGACGCCCCCATGGGCGAAGCAGGCGGGCTGTTTAGCGTGACCGTGACCGGCGTGGTAGAGGAGAACTTTGCGGGCAGCGGTGCCTACTCCTGTGATGAGGGGCTGAACCTGCTGAGCACCAACACCGG
The DNA here is from genome assembly GCA_964451095.1 of uncultured Anaerolineaceae bacterium. Taxonomy (GTDB): domain Bacteria; phylum Chloroflexota; class Anaerolineae; order Aggregatilineales; family Phototrophicaceae; genus DAOTTY01. The sequence continues at coordinate 9,503 of CAYVGI010000055.1, read as the reverse complement.
CGGCACAGGGGACTCGCTGCTGTTCGAGCTGCCGCCTGACATCGCAGCGGGGGAATATACGCTGGGCGATGGCGGCAACGACGGCGGCATCACGGTGTTTTTCCTGCTGAATGGTCTGGAATACAATTCGGACACGTTCGGTGTCGTCACGTTGGATGCTGTGCCAAACGCGCCCGGTGCCCCGGTGAGCGGCAGCTACGACATCAACGTCACCAGCGAGGGCAGCGTGGTGCTCAACGCGACGGGCACGTTTGACCTGCTGGCAGAGGACGTGTGCGAGTAGGCAGCACACACACCGACGCCACGGTCGCAGCGAACGTGCGCTGGAACGCCTGCCAAGCAGCGGCGGGGGCAGCACCGTAAACGGCGATGGTACGCCCGTCCTGTTCGATTTGCTGGGTGATGTCGCGCAGGGGTTCGTCGGTGTTGGGGCGGGGCGGTTCGCCAATGCCCTCCGTGGCGAGCATAATGAGCGCGTCGTCATCCGGCGAGACGAAAATCACAGTGGTTGGCGCATCTGCCGCAGAGGTAATCACGCGCCAACCGTCCGGGCGGGCAACGGTGAACGCGCCCGCATCGTAGCGCCCATCCGTAACGACGACGGGTGCGCCGGGGGTATAGTCCAGTTGGGGTGGGGTGGTGGCGGGCACACACGCTGCCAGCACCAGCACCAGCAGGCAAACGCGGCTCGTTCTAGGCATCGGGTTCTGTCGCCCGCTCAGAAACCAACACCTTGTCCACGCGGGCACCGTCCATGTCCATCACTTCTACGCGCAGCCGCTCGTAGGTGAACACATCGCCGCTTTTGGGCAAGCGCCCCAGCCGCGCCATCACAAAGCCAGCGATGGTTTCGTAACTGCCCACTTCTTCCTCTGGTAGGTCGAGCCGGGTGGGTAGATGCTCGTTGAGCCGCTCCAGCGGCACATTGCCGTCAATAAGCAAGCTGCCGTCCTCGCGGCGCACAATTTCGGGGTCTTCCGCGTCCACATCGCCCACGATCTCCTCAATCACATCGTTGAGCGTCAAGATGCCATCAATGCCGCCGTGTTCATCTACGACGACTGCCATTTCGCTGCGCGACGACTTGAACATCTCCAGTGCGCTGGACGCAGTTGCTAGCCCCGGCACGAACAGCACCGGGCGCATGAGCGCTTGCAGGTCGATCTCCTCACCGTTGACCAGTGGTTGCAGCAGGTCTTTCGCCTTGATGATGCCGACGACGTTGTCGGCATCCGCACCGAAGACGGGGTAGTAGCTGTGCGGCGTGCTGATGATCTGCTGCTTCATCTCGTTAATCGGCACATCCAGGCGCAGCGCAGCGATGCTCGTGCGCGGCGTCATAATGCTGGAAACGCGCTTGTCGTCTAGGCGCAGCACACCGCGCACCATACGCACCTCTTCCAAATCAAACGCGCCCTCGTCCGTGCCCTCCTGGATCATGTGTACGATTTCCGCGTCTGTGGGTGGTGCCTCGTCGTCGGGGTCAATGCGCAGCAAGCGCAGCACCAGCCCCGTTGAGGCGCTGAGGAACCACACGACGGGCGCGACGACCTGCGAGACACGGCGCATGGGCACAGCAACCGCCGACGCAATCGCCTCCGGGTACTGGATGGCAAGTCGTTTGGGCACCAGTTCCCCGATAACGAGGGACAAGTACGTCGTCAGTGCGACGACCGCGCCAATGCCGATGCTCTCGCTGTAGGGTGCCAGCGCGGGGATGCGCTCCGCCAGCCAGTCGCCAAACTGCCCGCCCACGGTCGCACCGCCGAACGCCCCTGCGACCACACCCACCAGCGTAATGCCGATTTGCACGGTAGACAGAAAGCGGGTTGGGTTTTCTGCCAGCTCGAGCGCTGCCTGCGCACCGCTGCTGCCCTGTTCTGCACGCTGTTGTAGCCGTGCCCGCCTAGCAGATACCACCGCAATCTCGCTCATTGCCAGCAGCCCGTTTAGCAGCACCAACAGCAGAATAATTATGAATTGCATGGTTGTCGGTTCTCGTTGATGGGTTTAGCCACCCGGTCGCCACAGGTCCCACGTCCCGTTAGGACCCAAGTAGAACACACTGCCCACGTTGTCCTCAATGGCGATGCTGTTATCGGCACCGAACTGGTAACGGGCAATGTAGCTGAACTCGTAGCGGTCTTCCGCATAGCCGATGCGCTCTGCCACGCGGTCGTCCTGCATCCAGATCATGCAAAAGCCCTGGATGGGCGACCACGCCTGCACATTAGCGTAGTTCACCGCGTCCTCGCCCTGGCAGTCCGGCATACCGTCCCGCCACACATTCTGGTGCTGCGTCCAGCGCGGGGACTGGAATGTGTTGTAAATGGCGTAGATCTGGTCGTTGTCTTGCAGCCAGAACATGTAGCCGTACTGGAAGCGCTGGAAGGCGGCGTTGGTGGAATCCACTGTGCTTACCGGGCACGTCGGCGCGGCAATATCCGCGAAGAACCACGGCTCCCCGGTGCAGGATGAGCCGGGGGAAATCTGCACATTGTCTGGCGGGGCACCAAAGCCACCCGACGGCACAAACGCATTGCCGGTAGAAACCTGCTGCTGTTGGTCTGCTTCGGCGGCGCGTGCCTGCTGCTGCTGGAAGTTCAGCGCGTAGGCGGTTGCCTCTGCTGCGGACGACTGCCCCTGCCCCCGGAACGCAAACTGCTCGCTAGTGGCAGTGACGGTGGCGGTGACGGTGATCGTCGGGGTGGGCGTGGTGGATGGAATCGCCGTCTGCGTGGGCGTGATGCTGGGTGTTTTGCTGGGCGGCGATGTGGGCGTGACGATGATGTTGTCGTTCTGCGCCGTGGCAATCGGAATCGCCGCAACCTCTGTGGGGACCTGCCGTGGGATGCTCGTGGGCGCGGCTGTAGGCACAATCACAGGTGTGTTCGTCGGCGGCAGGAACAGCGTGGGCACGCCGTCTGGGTTGCGGGTGCTCTCACCCACCAGCCCACCGTTCTGCGTGATGGCGGGGTCGGGTTGGCAGGCGGCAGCGCCGAACAGCGCGGCGGCAAAACAAAACATAAGGCGATAGCGCATAGCAGCATCCTTCGGCAAAACGATTGGTTCGCGCGGGGGCACGCCTCCACGCAAAATTAAGTGTGCCCCACTTGATGATTGCGTGCAAGCGGCGGATGGGGCTATTTGCGCCAGGGCATCACCCAGCGCTCTAGCCACTGCAGGCCATAGGTGAGCAGCACGCCCAGCACCATCACCACGAACAGCCCGGCGTACATTTTGTCCGTGCTGCCGATTTGCCAGTTGTAGTACACTAGGTAGCCCACGCCCTGTGTCGCCCGCACAAACTCAATCGCCACAATCACAATCAGCGCGGTGCCCAAAGCCAGCCGCAGCCCGGCGAAGATCACAGGCAGCGCCGCCGGCACGATGACATGACGCAGCATTTGGGCGCGGTTGGCACCGTAGTTGCGCCCCGCTTGCAGGTAGATGTCATCAATTTCCGCAACGCCCGCCATGGTGTTAATCGCCACCAGGAAAAACGCGCTAATGGCAACCACCGCGATTTTCGGTCCCTCGCCGAACGGGTTCGGGAAGATGAGCATCATAATGGGGAAGATAGCGATCTTCGGCAGCACGTAGATGGCACTGAGCGTGGTATCTAGCATGTTGCGCACGGTGCGGTTCATGCCCATTACCATGCCCACCAGCACGCCCGGCGTCGCGCCGATGACAAAGCCGCCAAACACCCGCCACAGTGTTGCCCACACATGCCCCTCTGCAAACAGCGCCCCCACACCTGCCCAGCCGTCGCCTTCCGCGCCGAACTGCGCCGGGATGAGCCACGGGCGACCGATGAGGCTGGTGTTTTGGAATTGATCGTAGTTCACGGTGAGATCCCACAGCGCGGCGGCGACCGCTGTCGGCGGCGGGAACCAGCGTGCGTTGAGTATCTCCGCGCTGACCAGCAGCTCCCAGCCGAGGGCGAGCAGCACCGGGAAGCCGACCGCGAGCGAGCGCTCGTACAGCTTTTTGTAGCGCACGGGCAGCTCGCGCCCCACCGCCTCCGCCACGATGACTAAGCACGCAAAGTTCAGCAGTGCGGCAACCGCCACCCACGCCAGCGCCTCGTTTGTCCACAGCCCGGCGACCGCCATGCCCCCGTTAACCAGTAGCAGCCCGCCCACCCCCACGGCGAGATCGCGCAGGGTTTTACCGCCCAAGCCGCGAGTGCCCTTGCGTGGTGGCGTCGTTTGGAGTTGGGTTTGCGTCGTCATACGGTTGCTGTTGCTCCTGTGTCGGGTTCTGCTTCTGCTGCCATAGCGCGGCGCACCTCATCCTGCAAAGACTCCCAGATGCTGTACGCCAGTTCGCGGAACGGCGGCGTGGTGGTGGTTTCCAGCGTGCGCGGGCGCGGTAGGTCTACCGGGAAGGTTTGCTTGTGCTGACCGGGGCGGGCGGTCATGACGACCACACGATCGCCCAGCAGCACCGCCTCGTCTATGCTGTGTGTGATGTAGAGCACCGTCTTGTGGGTTTCCTCCCACAGGCGCAGCAGTTCCTCCTGCAGGACGGTGCGCGTTTGTGCGTCCAGTGCGCCCAGCGGTTCGTCCATCAGCAGCACTTCGGGGTCGTTTGCCAGCGCCCGTGCGATGCTCACGCGCTGTTTCATGCCGCCGCTAAGCTGGTGTGGGTAGGCGTGGCGGAACTTGCGCAGCCCGACCTTGGTCAGCCACATGTCGGCAACCTCGTGGCGCTGTGCTTTGCTGTACCCGCGCATTTGCAGCCCAAACGCGACGTTATCCTGCACAGTCTTCCAGGGAAAGATGGCGTACTCCTGAAAGACGACATTGTTCAGCGGCTTGGATGCATCTGCCCCCGGCGCGATGCTGACCGTGCCGTCGGTGGGGTCGGTTAGCCCGGCGACAATGCGCAGGAATGTGCTCTTGCCACAGCCGGACGGTCCGACGATGCACACGAACTCGCCGGGTTGCACGCTCAGGCTAAAGTCCTGTAAGGCGAGCACGGTGCCATCGGCGGTGGGGTACGCCTTGCTGACGTGCTCCGCAACAATTTTGGGTGTCATTTTTTGCGATGAAATCCAGTGTAATTTCGCGCTAGTGTATCACGAGCGCGGGTTGGCTCGCTATGTCGGACAGCGCCCGTGTATAATTCACGCCAGCAAGTAACCTGCGGGAGGCACACACAACCCATGCAACCGGGCGTATTAGAGGCAATCATCGTTGGCGTGGTGGGGTTTGGTCTCATATTCGGGCTAATCGTCACGCTGCGCTGGCGCCGAGAGCGGGCAACTATCAGGCAGTCCGATGGGATGCAGGCGCTGCCAGACGACCCGTTTATCATGGTAAATGCGGAAGAGCAGGTGCAGCGTCAAAAGCGCCCGTGGTGGCGGCAGTTGCTTAACTTCGCGCTGTATGTCGGCTTGCTGGTGCCCATTCTCTACGTGTACAGCATCGTATTGCCCGCTGTGGTAGACAGCGCATTGATGCTTGCCGGGTGCTTTGGCGTCTTCGTCGTGTACACAATTGTGTTCGCGCTGGTCACGGCACCGCGCAGGCAGTAACCATGCTGCTGATGCGTGCGGTGGGCGGGCTAACGGCGATATTGTACGCGCTCGCCCTGGGCGCGTTTGCGCTGGCACCGCACCTCACCGGGCCCGTGGTGGCGTATGGCGTGGGCGGGGACATCTACATGGACGACCTGACGCACCGCCGCACCTGGACGCTAGTGGGGCACCCCGCGCTAGATACGTTCCCGGCGTGGTCGCCGAACGGCGCACGGTTAGCGTTTATCTCCTCGCGTGACCCCGCCGCCGACTACAGCCTGTACGTGCTGGACATGACAACGGGGGGTGTGCGGCAAGTCGCGCAGCTAGACGGCTACCGCCCACAGCCCTACGACCCGGTTGCCGCGCCGCGCTGGTCGCCTACGGGGGCGCACATTGCCGTGCCCATCGGCACAGGCATTACCGTGGTGGATGTCGCCAGCGGTGATGTAACCCTGCACCGGGGCACATTCCCGATGAACCATGCTCGCTGGGCACCCGGCGGGCAAGAGCTTGTGTTCCCGGAGACGGGCGGGCAGCGCCGCGCCGGGGACACGGCGTGGCGGTTCCATGCGCTGGCGATTGACACGGGGCAGATGAGCGAATGGGGCACACATGACCTGGGCTGTGATGTACTGGTCAAGCCCGTGGCGCTCTCCGGGGATGGCGCACGGCTGGCGTACCTGTGCAACGGGGCAATCCTGGTCTATGAGGTGGCGGCGGGCAGGGTTACGCCGCTCATCACCGATGTGTCCTTCCCAGATGCGCTGGACTGGTCATCGGATGGGCGTGGACTGGTTTACTCAGATTTTTTTGTGCGCGATGAAAACGGCATCCGGGCGGGTGTGGTCACGGCAGATGCCGCGACCGGGCAGGTGCGCTACGGGTTACATCACCCGGCGGACAAGCCTGTTTGGATGCCGCGCTAGCGGCGGATGTGCAGTTCCTGCTGGCTGATGGTGCTGTTGCAGTTCGGGCAGTGCCACAGGTGAATGCAGTCCTCATCCAATCCCATCTTGCGGGCGACGATAGCGGGCATGGGCTGCTCCCCGGCGAACGTAAATACGCCTGTCTGCTGGCAGGACGGGCAGGTAGCGTTCAGGGTTTTGTGGGCGGTAGATGCTGCCATGTGCTGTTCCAGTCTCTTTCTGCACGCGCCTTCCATTTGCGGCACATGCTTTTTTGCGATGAGTCTTCACCCACAGGGACGCGCACTACGCTGGGAAGGTTGCATCGCGTGGGGTAAGCGTTGGGTTAGGTGAACGCTCGGCACATGACCATCATACCGGAAAAGACACCCCAGCGGGCGTTCACAGACGTCATGTGACTCGTTGTTTACAATACATTGACATGCCGTTGACAAAGCCCACGGGCGCTAGAGGTTAAACAGGAAGCGCACGCCAATCACCAGCAAAAACACACCATACATTCGCTTGACGGTGCCCGCTGGCAGCCCGATGGTGAGGCGAGCACCGAACCAAGCCCCTAGCAGCAAACCTAGCGCCACCGGTACCGCCGCCGCAATGTCCAGGTTGCCCTGGCGATAGTATTCCGCAGCGGCGAGCAGCCCCACGGGCGGCAGCAGTGCCCCCAATGACGTGGCTACTGCGATCTTTTGTGGAAAGCGCAGAAAAGTCACCAGGAAGGGCACAATCACCGCACCGCCGCCAATGCCAAACATGCCAGATGCCACCCCAGCAATCAGCCCCAGCCCGACGATGGGCAGCAGCGCGTCACGCGGTGGTTCCTGGGTGTCGTCTGGAGGGGGTTCCCGCAGTCCGAACCATTGCAGCGGTGATGCCATGCGCCAGCCGACAAACAGCAAGAACACGCCATACAGGCGGCGCAGCAGCGTTGGGTCAATGCTGTTGGCGATGTATGCGCCCGCCCAGCCGCCCAGCAGCAGCCCGCCAGAAATCACCAGGGCGGCACGCCAGCGCATTAGCCCGCTGCGGTGATAGGCAAGTGCCCCAAACGCGCCCACAGGCATGAGCAGTGCTGCCAGCGAGGTGCCGTTCGCCTCGGCGAGCGTTAGCCCCAAGAACACCAGCGACGGCACGATAATCACGCCGCCGCCAATGCCGAACATGCCCGCTGCAACACCCGCCAGCGCGCCCATCGCCAGCAGCATCCACCACACCGGGCTAGCTTGCCCCTTGCTGGTCGGGGTTGCGGCGACGCAGGCGCAGCACAATCGCCGCGATGATGAACAACAGCAGCAAACCACCACACAGCACATATACTAGCGGCGAAACCGGATTGTCTGTGTCCGCTGCCTGTGCTGCTGCCTCTATCGGCGTGCCAACGGGCGTTGCCGACGGCACCCCTTCTCTCGGACCGCCCGTGGGTGTAACAGATGGCTCTGCTTCCTCGGTGAGCTGTGCCTGGGCGGTTTGCTCTGCCGCTTCGGTTTGCTGGGCGGCATCTGCCTGCGCGACTGCCTGCGGGTCTTCTGTCGCTGCGACTTCCTCGGTTGCCTGCGGCGTGTCCGTGACGGTTGGTTCCTCGGTCGCCAGCGGTTCATCAGTGACGGCAACCTCGGTCTGCCCTTCGGTGGCGGTTTCAGTGGGGTCGTCGGTCGGTGTTATTTCCTCCGTCACCACCGCTGCGGCAGTCGCCGTCCCCTGCACAATCGACGCCTGTGCGTCCGTCTCCGCAGCGATAGCAGTACGGGTCGCGTTGCTTATGGCAGCAGCAGTTTGAGCGGCAGCCTCTGCCGTTTCGGTTTGTGCTGCTGCTTCCTCTGCCGCCCGCGTCCGCGCAATGACGAGTGCCCTTTCCGTCAGCGCGAGTGCATCGCTGGTGCCTTCGGCGTCATCGGTTGCCTGGGCGTTGGTTGCCGCCATGTTCGCAGTTGCCTGCTCCTGCGTTGCCGCACTCTGGGCGGTGCCCGTAGCAAATGCAGATTCGGTCGCGGTCTCCACTACGGCGGCGGTGCCTGCAAACGCGAGTGTTGCCTGGTCAATTGCGTTTTGCGTGGCGGCACGGTCGGGTGTTTCAGTCGGTGCTTCCGTGGGCGTAGACGTTTCCGTGTCGGCATCGGTGGGGGTGGGGGTATCCGACGGGGAAGGCGTTTCCGTTGGGCGAGCGGTTGCCGTCTGCGCGTCGAACAGTACCGCCGCAACCTCGGTTTCCTCAGCAACAGCGGTCGCGTCCACCGTCGGCGATGGTGTGTCGGTCAGCGTCGGCGTATTGGATGGCGTGAACGTCACCGTGGGGGTGTCGGTATCGGTTGCTGTGGCAGTCGATGTCTCCGTCGGTGTGAACGTCACCGTGGGGGTGTCGGTGTCCGTTACTGTGGCAGTCGATGTCTCCGTCAGCGTGGGCGTATCCGACGGGGTAAACGTCAACGTCGGCGTGGGCGTGTTCGTTGGCGTGTTGGTGGGGGTCGGCGTCGGCGTGGGGATTGCCGCTGGGTCTACGATGAAGCCCACCTGCTGGATTGTCTGCTGCCCGTTCTCGTCAGTCACGACAACAGTGAGCGTGTGCCCGCCCGCGCCGATTTCAATCACATCCAGGGTAAACACACCGCCCGTAGTGGTGGGGGGTGCGCCGTCCACGCTAAAGGTGATGGTTGGTTCGCTTTGCGCACGGACGCCCACGCCAATCGTCGGGTCGTCCAGCAGCACATCACCTTCCGCCAGCCCGGTGATTTCCACCTGTGGCGCGACCTCCGGTATAACGACCGTTGCCGTGGCGGTGGCACTTTGCCCGTTCGTGCTCAGCGCCTCTACCTCAACGGTGCGCTCACCGGGTTGCAGGTCGAAGAAGCTGTACTGTGTCGTAAATACGTTCAATGCGTCCGTCGGCGGCGTCCCCTGCTCAATCGCGCCGTCCACACGGGCGACAATCGCCTCTACCGGGGATTGGCTTCCTGTGGTGTCGGCAGTAATCAGCAGGTCGGTGTCGGTGAGGTCGGTTGTGAGTGCCAGCACGGGCGGCAGCGCTGCCACCGTGAACGCCGCCTCTGTCGTGC
>CAYVGI010000054.1:0-28888 GCA_964451095.1 uncultured Anaerolineaceae bacterium | reverse complement strand
ATCAATGTGTGTGGGAAAACATGTGGGGTACTGGGCGCGATAGGCTCGCGCCCGCTGGTGTATCGTGCGCGGTTTAGCCGCCGTAGAAGGCAAACGACAGGATCGAGATGCCCATGAACGCGATGGCAAGCCCAATCGTGATCTGATACAGGGTTTTATCTAGCCCGCGCCGGGTGCGTGTGATGCCCATGTTGGCGTCGCCACCCATCAAGCTGCCCAAACCGCCGCCCTTCACTTGCAGCAGGATAAGCACGATCAAAATCACCGACACGACGATCGATGCGATTTGTAAAAGCACATTCAGCATATGTTATGTCTCCGTCCTAGACCGAACAAATTGCCCACGCAGTCTAGCATAGTGCGTGGGCAGTGTAAACGTTATGGCAAACGCGCGTCTACTGGACTGCTGCCTCAGCGTTTTCTGCTGTGCGCCCGTCCTCTTCCTGGTCTGCCTGTTCCAGTTCTTCCAATTCTAGCTCTAGCAGGTAGTTCACCGCTGCCTGCAACTGCGGGTCACCAGCAAGCGACTCAGGGTCTTCCAGGTCAAGGAAGTAGCCGCCCTCCGGATCCCACTCCACTTCAACATCTGGCACAATGCCCTGTTCGTGAATCCAATTGCCGTTGGGCGTCAGCCAGCGGGCAATGGTCACGCGCACGCCGCCCCCGTTGGAAAGCCCCTGCCAAATCTGCACGGTGCCCTTGCCGAACGTGGTTTCGCCGATGACAGTCGCGGTGTCGGTGTCTTGTACGGCACCTGCCATCAACTCAGAGGCGCTGGCGCTGGTTTCATCGACCAGAATCACCACGGGGAACTCAAAGCCGATGAAGTTGCCGTTGGCGCGGAGGGTATCTTCCTGCCCGCCCTTGAACTCCTCGCGCAGGATGACGCCGCCTTCGTCGATAAATGCGCTGGTCATGTCGATGGCGCTGTCCAGCGTGCCGCCGGGGTTGCCGCGCAGGTCAAGGATGAGACCGTTCAGGTTCTCCATGCCCATGTCTTCCAGCGCTGCGTCGAACTGCGGGCGGCTTTGCGGGTTGAACTCGAACATGCGAATGAAGCCGATGTCGCCGTCCAGGATAGTGTACTCTACCGTTGGAATCGGGATGCGGTCGCGCTCAATATCCAGTTCGACGGTTTCCTCGCCGCGCAAGAACAGGATGTTTACCGTACTGCCACGCGGTCCGCGCACCATCCCGGCAAGCTCAAGCTGCGTCAGCCCGATAACGTCCTCGCCGTCCACTTCCAGGAAGATATCGCCAACCTGCACACCTGCACGCTGGGCGGGGGTGTCTCTCATGACGTTTGCCACCTCAATGGCGCCCGTGTCCTCAACGGTGCGGATGACAACGCCAATGCCCTGAATCTCGCCGGAGATATCTTCGTCTAGCAGGCTGTACACTTCGGCGAACATGTAGCCAGTGTACTGGTCGCCCGTCGATTCCATCATGCCGTTAATCGCTCCCTCAACGAGGGTGTCGGTGTCTACCGGGTCGAGGTAGCGGTCACGCAGCAGGTCATATGCTTCCCAGAGGGCAATAAACTCTTCCTCCTCCTCCGGGCTGAGGCGTACCTGCATCGCCGCACTAATGTTGGTGAGGTTGCCCAGCAAAAAGCCGATCGTGAAGACCATTACCAGCAGCACTGAATACTTAAGCCGTATCTTGCCGTCCCAGAAGGAGCGGAACTTAGCCATACCACATTACTCCAATCGCAAGTCATTTGGAGTATTATACACATGAAAGCAGATTGTCTAACCTAAAAGGTTGTAAGGATGTGCTTATGAGCCTAGCACAGGCGCAGGCGATTTTGTTTGGTTTGGCACTGGGGGACGCGCTGGGCTGGCCCACTGAGTTTCGGGATTTAGCACGAATTAAGTCGATTTACGGGGAGCAGGGCATCCAGGAACCGCCAGACCCGGCGCTGTACACCGACGATACACAGATGACACTTGCTCTCACCGAGGGGCTGCTGGATGCAGGCCTGGATGCTGACCTGGACACGCAGATGAACGCCGTCGGCAAGCGCTTCATCACCTGGATGCACACCGCGCCAGACCGGGCACCGGGCGGGACGTGCCTCCGGGGGGTGAGCAACTTTGAGGACGGCAAACCCTGGCGAGAATCTGGCGTTGTGCACTCCAAGGGGTGTGGTAGTGCCATGCGCGTGGCGACCATTGGTTACCTGTACCAGCACGACACCCCCCGACTTGTTGAAGTCGCCCGTGCTAGTGGCATTATTACGCATGGGCACCCGGCGGCGATTGCTGCCAGCATTGCCGCGGCGTACTTAGTGAAGCTGGCATTGGATGGCGTGCCACCGTCCGAATACACAGCGCGCGTTTTGGAGATTACGGACGGGATCAGCGATGAGTTCGACGCAGCAATCTACCGGGTGGGGCAGGCGCACTTTGCTAGCGAGGAACGCTGCCTAAAGCACATTGGTGAGGGCTGGGTGGGCGAAGAAGCAGCCGGGCTGGCGTTGTGGTGTGTGCTCAAGTACCCGGATGATTACGTGGCGTGTGTGCGGCGCGGTGCGAACTCCGACGGCGACAGCGACAGCATTGCCTGTATTGCCGGGGGCATTAGTGCGGCGCGGTTGGGTTTGGATGCCGTCCCTGATGCTTGGCGGGAACGCTGCGAAAACCGTGATGATCTGATAGACTTGTCAGAACGGATGTTCGCAGCACGGGAGGCATTACTGCATGGACAGAACTGAACTGTATGATTACCTGATGAGCAAGCAAGGCGCGACCGAAGACACCCCCTTCGGTCCAGATACACTCACCTACAAAGTGATGGGCAAGTTGTTTGCGCTCATCGGCGCAGACCCAAACGACAACTCCGTCAACCTGAAGTGCGACCCTGACCACGCGCTGATTTTGCGTAATGTGTACCCAGACGACGTGAAACCCGGCTACCACATGAACAAGACGCACTGGAACACCGTCACCATCGACGGCGCGGTTCCTGACGACGAACTACGCGACATGATTGACGAGTCGTATGATCTGGTGGTGGCGAAGTTGAAGAAGGCAGAGCGGGAAGCCCTGGCGGCAATAGGCTAGGCAGTGACCGAGCACATCTCACTAGCCGAAGCTGCCGCGCTGGTGCAACCCAGCACCACACTGGCGCTGGGGGGCATGGCGCTGTATCGGCGCCCGGTGGCGTTTGTGCGGGAACTGCTGCGCCGGGACATAATGCCAACTGACCTGGCGCTGCTGGCGTTCACGGCGGGCTACGCGGCAGATTTGCTCGTTGGCGCAGGTGCGGTGACATCTGTGCGAACGGTGTACTTTGGGCTGGAAGCGTTCGGGCTAGCGCCGATGTTCACTTATCACGCGAGCAGGGGCAACCTGAATGTCATTGAGGAGACGGAAACCAGTATTGTGTTGGGGCTGCGTGCCGCTGTGAGTGGTGTGGGGTACTTGCCGTCGGTCGCATGGCAGGGCACCGACCTGCTCAAGCTGCGCCCGGATGTGCAGTCAGTCACAGACCCATACACGGGCAATATCCTAACGGCGTTCCCTGCCATCCATGTGGATGTAGCGGTGCTACATGCGCTAGAAGTGGACGCTGCGGGCAGCATTGCCATCAACAATAACCTGGGCATAGATCAACTGCTCGTCTATGCAGCAGATACGGTTATTGTAACGGCAGAAGCACAGGTGGAGAGCATTGAACCCGCGCTGCACAAAACGATCATTCCTGCGCCGGGGATTGATTACGTGGCACTTGCGCCGCGTGGTGCACACCCCACAAGTTGCTATCCGCTGTATCGGTTCGCAGGGCGTGCGTTCATGACGTACAGCGAACAGGCGACAACGCCGGAAGCATTTGCTACCTACCTGACCGCGTGGTTAGAGACTGCTACTTGATGTGCGGGTCTGTGCGGGACTCTTGCTCAGGTGGGGTGTCGCTGTCGGCAGTGTCTTTGTAGAGGTTAGCAATCTGCTGCGCTTCTTGAGAGATAGCATCCCGCAGCGCACGCGGCTGTATCACCTCAACGTTTGCGCCCAGGGAACGCAGCCACGGCAGCAGGTCTTTCCAATCTGCCACGCGCAAGCTGATCACCACACGACCATCCTCCCCAGGCTGTTCTTGTGCCTCGGTCAGCAGCCGTTTTGCCAGCAGCCAACGGGCAAGTTCCTGCTTTAGCGCCAGCTTGACGAAAACCGCGCTGCGTCCCTCGCCGCGTACAATCCCCGTTACGTCCGCCAGGTATGGGGTGGGACTGGACTTATCTTTGGTCGCGGCAGGGCGGTTGAGCAGTTCTGCACGCAGGATGCGCTCCACACGGAATGAGCGGACGGTTCGTGTTTGCGCCACCATCCCCACTAAGTAGACGTTACCGTGTAATGTTGCTTCCAGGAAGTAGGGTGTGATTTCCAGCGCTGTATCGCCCTGTGCTGTCCAGATGCGCACCCAGCGCTGTTCGCTCCAGGCATGTACCAGCACGTTCATAATCTTGGTTTGCAGGCGGTCTACCGGCTGCTGGCGCAAAATCGCCGCGATGTGTGCAACGTGGGCAGCAATGGGTTCGGGCAGCCCGGCGCTCAGCTTGGTGAGTGCCGCCACAGCATAGGGGTTCTGCTGCTCTGCCAGTTGGGACATCACACGCACTGCGGTGAATAGGGCAAGTGTTTCGTTGAGCGTAAGCTGTACCGATGCGTGATAGTGCTCACGGCTGACGTAAAAGCGCCCTCGCTCCTGGTAGATGGGCACGCCATTGGTACGCAGCTTGGCAATATCCCTATAGATGGTGCGCCGATCGACACCACAAATGTCGGCAAGCTCCACGACGCGCAACCCATCAGAGTTGTGGAAGAGTACATTTTCGATGACTGCCAGTCGCTCGTCCCGGCTTACTTGCGATTCCAATGTATTAACTTGTCCACTATCCCACATTTGCGCCAGTATAGCATCATTCGGCAGCACGCACCGCCAGAGGGTGTTTCAGTTTCGTTGGATGTTGTTAAGAATTGTTACGGAAAATGTAGGTTAATACACTGTGCAAGTGTGGGTGGGCGCACTAAAATAGAAACATACGGCAAGTGTGCAGGCGACCCAATGGCAAACTCAGATCAGTTCAGCACCACGGACAGTTTCATCCGGGCTATCGACCGCTACAAAATCTTGGAGCGGGTGGGCACCGGGGGCATGGCACGGGTATACCGGGCGGTCGATACCGCGCTGGACCGCGACGTGGCAGTCAAGGTGCTGCACGAGTATCTTGCTGATGATGACACTTTCCGCGCCCGCTTCGAGCGCGAGGCAAAGTTCCTTGCCAACTTTCATCACCCCAATGTGGTGCAGATTTACGACTATGCCACCCTGGAACAGGGCAAGTCTCACTTTTGCTACATCGTGATGACATACCTGCCGGGGCAATCGCTAGAAGATGTGATGAATGAAAACCGTGACAAAGAGCGCCTGATGCCCCAGGCACAAGTGTTGCAGATCGTACAGGGCATTGCCGCTGCCCTGGATTACGCGCACAGCATGGGCATGGTGCACCGGGATGTAAAGCCTGCCAACATCCTGTTTGATGCCACAAGACAGGCAGTGCTCACAGATTTTGGCATTGCGCGGATGGTAGAAAGTAGCACGCTCACGCAGGAGAATGTGGCGGTGGGCACACCTGCGTACATGTCGCCAGAGCAGGCAGCGGGCGAAGATGTGGACAATCGCACAGACATCTACGCGCTGGGCGTGATTTTGTATGAGTTGCTGGCGGGGAAGCCCCCCTTCGGCGATGACGCCGGGATTTCCGTACTGCTCAAGCACATGAGCGAACCCGTGCCCGCGCTCACAACGCACAAACACATTGAGAACCCATATCTGGACGCCGTGGTGCAAAAAGCGCTCGCCAAGCGCCCAGAAGACCGCTACCAAACCGCGCCAGAATTGGCAGATGACCTGGAGAAGGCGCTTGCTAATCGGGAACCTGCCGCAACACAGCAGGTCGTCACCGACCCCCCTGATGCGGCAACCGCGCCTATCGGTCACCCGGTCGTGACGGAACACGTCATCACAAAGCCCCAGCGCCCAAACAGTGTTATGGGCATCCTGGCGGTGGGGCTGGCGATTGTTGTGCTAGTGCTGGTGGCGGCATTTGTGCTGAACATGCCAGGCACAGGCGGCACACAGCCCACACCAGAGCAACCCCCCGCAGTGGTGTTGGATGACAGTGAAGCGAACGTGGACAGCATGGTCAGTGAGCTAGACGCCGACCTTGCCCCCAGCATGACTACCATCGTCAACGAGAGCTTTATAAGCGAGTTTACAGCAGATGACCCGCTGGTGGGCTTTTACTGGTCGCTGGAAACGCAAGTTGACGAAGACCGCCCCGGCATGGTTACCCGCGCCCTGATGGATGACGACATTTACCGCTTCGCGAATAGCATTCCGGGGCGGGCGGCAACCACAACCTTGATGGATTACCAGTACAGCAGCGACATCACCATCATGGCAGACCTCACCCTGGAACCCGAAGGACCTGCCCACAGCGGCTACGGCATCGTCTTCCACTACATGGACGCAGCAAACTACGGTGTTTTCGCTGTGGATGGCAACGGGAACTACAGCATCTGGTACCTGATTGACCGCCAGTGGCGCGAACTCCGTGACGCAGAGGAAGAGTGGACATCAAGCCCGTTTGTGAATCCCATTGGCGAGCAGAACCGGCTGCGCCTGGAAATACGCGGCGACATGCTGACGGGGTATGTGAATGACGAACAGGTATTGCAAGTGCAAGACGGCTCGCTAGGTGAGGGCGAAGTCGGGCTGTATCTGGCAATACCGCGCAGCGGCGGCAATGCTGCCATCCTCACAGATCGTTACGAGGTGATCGTCGCCAACGAGGACAACACTACATCCTCCATGACGGTAGATACGGATGCACCCGACGCTGACCTTGCCATGACCGAAGAACCCACCAGCTAGCTTGCTTTAGCGGTACGCCAAGTAAACCAGATAGTACAGCGGCAGCAGGCACAGCACTGCGATCAGCGCCAAAAACGCCAGGATGATCGTTATCGCGTCGATGCCGTTGCTTTCGTAGTCCTCCCGGCTGATGGGTCTGCTGGGTCCTGTATAAGCAGCACTGTCTCCCTGTGTGTATGCCGCCTCCTGTTGCATGGGGGCACTCACGCTGGCGGGGGTCTGTTGACCGCGTTGCTGCGGTGGCGGCGGCGGTGCCTGCGGCGCGATGCTGTAGCGTTGGGTGGGTTCGCTGTTGGCGTTGTTCTGGGGTTGAACCGGTTCGTAATAGAGTGGGCGCTCGCTTTCGTCGGGCTGCTGGGTGCCTGGGCGCTGGTAACGTGCCTCTTGGGCAGGCGGCGGCGGCATGTTCACGGGTTCTTGCGGGGCACCGCGCTGGTTGACGAGCGTGCTCTGCTGCCCGCGCTGGCGATAGCTGACGAGGATTTGCCCAAGCTGGTCGGCGCGGCGGTAGCGCTGGTCTGGCTCCTTGCTCATCACCTTGTACACCACACGGGACAGTGCCTCTGGCACCTGTGGGCTGACGTCCGTCACACGCGGCACGGGCGTTTGGATGTGAGCGAGTGCAAGTTCCTGTTGGTTCGCACCTGTGTAGGGTAGCTGCCCGGTGAGCATCTCGAACATAACCACGCCAATGGAGTACACATCGGACGCGGTGCGCGGTCTGCCGCCCTGCGCTTGCTCCGGGGAGAAGTAGTGCGGGCTGCCCCAAACCACCTGCAACGGCTCTGTGTTGCCTGTGGGTGGGGCGGGGTTAAATGCCTGCGCGATGCCGAAGTCGGTCACTTTGACCTGCTGTGAGGACGTAAGCAGGATGTTTTGCGGTTTTACGTCCGCATGAACCAGCCCTTCCTCGTGGGCAAAGCCGATTCCCGCGCAAATCTGGATCGAAAGCTCTAAAGCTTCTTCCACGGGCAGGGCGCCACGCTTGCGGATGAGCTTCTTCAAGTCGCTGCCGTCCACAAACTCCATGACGATGTAGTGGGTTTGCTGCCCGGTGTTGGGGTCTGTGTTGCTGCCCACATCGTACACGGTGACGATGTTTGGGTGGCTGAGCTTGGCGACGTTGCGTGCTTCCTCCCGGAAGCGGATCAGAAATTCGGGGTCTCCGGTGAGGCTGGGGCGCAAGATTTTGACTGCGACAGTGCGCCCCAGGTCCTCGTCAATTGCTTTGTAGATCACTGCCATGCCGCCAGACCCCTGCTGCGAAACCAGGCGGTAGCGTCCGTTAAGGAGCGTTTCACTCATGCACGTTTACCTGCTGCTGCGTGTAAGCCGATTGTGTCCCATTCTAGCAGAACATTGGAACTCGCACAGTTGCCACCCGGCGGCGCTTAGGATGCACCCAGGCGCATGTCGGGGTCAAATAGGCGGCGATACTCTAACAAAGCGCTGCGGTCGGTCATGCTGGCGATGTAGTCTGCAACCACGCGCGGTGTGTTCTCGTCGTTGTTCTCAATGCGCTGGCGGTACTCTAGCGGAAGCTGGCGCGGCTCTTTGATGTAGGCGGTGAAGATGCGCGTGAGGAAGTGCTCTGCCCGTTGTGACATACGCACCACCTGGAAGTGATAGTACATGTTCTCGTATAAGAATGCTTTCAAGTCGCGGTTCATCTGGTGCACGGTGGAACTGTACGCGACGATGTTTTGCGTGTGATTTTGCACATCGGCAGGGGTTTGTGGGTTCAGGTTCTGTAAATTCGCGGCGGTTGTGTTCAGCACATCATCAACGAGCAGCCCCACCAACTCGCGGATCATGTGGTGGCGCGTGATTGCGTCAAGTGGGGTGCCATCCCAGCGCGAGCTTGCCTTGATCTGCTGCCACAGTTCCAGGTCATTCAGTTGGGCAGGCGTGATTAGCCCGGCGGTTAGCCCATCGTCCAGGTCGTGCGCGTTGTACGCCAGTTCGTCCACCACATCCGCGATTTGCGCCTCTACGCTGCCGCGTGTGTCCGCCGGGATTTGTGCAACCGCGCTCAGGTCATAACTGCTCTCGTGCTTGGCGATGCCCTCCAGCGTTTCGTAGGTCAGGTTCAGCCCACGCCAGCGCTCGTAACGGTGTTCCAGTTCTGTTACAACGCGGTAGCTCTGGTGATTGTGGTTAAAGCCGCCATGCTGTGCCATCAGCGCATCCAGCACGTCTTCGCCCGCGTGCCCGAACGGGGGGTGCCCCAGGTCGTGTGCCAGGCAGATCGCTTCCACAAGGTCTTCGTTCACGCGCAGCGCACGCGCAATCGTGCGCCCGATCTGCGCAACTTCTAACGTGTGGGTGAGCCGGGTTCGGTAGTAGTCACCTGCATCGTTGACGAAAACCTGGGTTTTGTACTCCAGGCGGCGGAACGCGGCGGCGTGCACAATGCGGTCTCGGTCACGCTGGAAAGCGGTGCGGTACTGCGGTTCTGGCTCATGATGAATGCGCCCACGGCTTTTACCGCTGCGCTGCGCATAGCGGGCGAGCACATTCTGCTCGATTTGTTCCAAAGTGATTCTGTTGGCGTACACAGTGCGCCTTTCGATGTGGCTTGCCTACGCCTATTGTACGCAGAGCGCGTGCGGATTCGAGCGGGTAAGCGGCAGCAATGAGAGAAGTGTGGACAGGGGATGGGGGTGGGTGGGCAAGCTCATGTGGGGCACACGCACCCCACATGAAATCACGTTCTGTTAGTGGGGTCTGTATTCGCTGGGCAGTGTGCTCACTGTGCGGACGTACTGCGCCCGTTCGAAAACCGATGGGTCGCTGATGTTAAGCTGGCTCATGCTGCCGCGCATCTGAATGACGGAATCGTATTCATGGTCTACCAGCCACTGGCGCATTTCCGCCTCGACGGTGCGAAGGTGCCCAATCCCGTTCTTGAACAGGGCAGACGCCATCATGGTGATGTTCGCGCCCGCCATGAGCATCTTAATCACGTCTTGTGCGGAGTGAACGCCCGTGGTCGCTGCCAGGTCTAGCCCCACACGCCCGAACAGGATGCCAATCCAGGTGAGCGGCAAACGCATTTCCGGCGGTGTGCTCAGCAGCACGCGGCGGTTCGCCTCAAGCGCTTCGATGTCAAAATCGGGCTGGTAGAAGCGATTAAACAACACCAATCCGTCAATACCTGCCTCCTCAAACTGCTTGGCGATGTTCGGCACACTGCTGAAGAATGGGCTTAGCTTAATCGCCACGGGGATGTCAACGGCACTTCGCACAGCGCGGGCAATATCAAGGTAGCCGCGCTCAACTGCCTCGCCAGTTGTGTCAATGTCCGTCGGAATGTGGTAGATATTCAGTTCAAGCGCATCTGCCCCTGCATCTTGCATCTGTGCTGCAAAATCCGTCCAGCCACCCATGGTAGACCCGTTCAGGCTCGCAATGATGGGGATGTCTACCGCTGCCTTGGCACGCTGGATGTGCTGCAAGTAGCGCTCTGGACCGGTGTCAAAATCGTCTATTTCCGGGAAGTAGGACAGCGCTTCCGCAAAGCTCTCTGTGCCGTGCGTCAGGTGGAAGTACAGTTCGTGCTGCTCTGTGACCAACTGCTCTTCGAACAGGGAGTGCAGTACGATGGCAGACGCACCCGCGTTTGCCATCTCGATAATGTTGTCCAGGTCTTCCTGCATTGGCGTTGCAGAGACAACCAGCGGCGTGCGCAGTGTAAGCCCCAGGTAGGTCGTGCTCAAGTCGATGTCATTCATGCGGATTCATTCCCGTTTTCCGTTGCGGTTTCGTTGTGCCCGTCCCCGTTAAAGGCGCGAGAGGCGAGGTATTCGTATGTTGCCCAGCGGTGGTCACTATCTGACTGTGCGGCTTCCGTCAGCACAGCGGCAACGTCTGGGTTTGCTTTCATCAACATCTTGAAGCGATTTTCCAGTTCCATGTACTTCTTCACAGGCATCTTGGGCTTGCGGCTGTCCAGCAAGAGCGGGTTTTCGCCGTCATCCTCCCGCGATGGATCATAGCGATACAGTAGCCAGCTACCACTATCCACCGCCGCCTTCTGGTTGCGCATACTTGTGCTCAGGTCAATGCCGTGTGCAATGCAGGTGCTGTAGGCGATGATGAGCGACGGTCCGTTATATGCCTCCGCCTCAATAAATGCCTTGAGTGTGTGCTCATCCTTCGCTCCCATGGCAACGTTCGCCACATAGACATTGCCGTAGCTCATTGCCATTAGCCCAAGGTCTTTCTTGCGAGCCGGGCGCCCACCTGCGGCGAACTTCGCTACGGCTCCACGCGGCGTTGCCTTGGACGCCTGTCCGCCTGTGTTCGAGTAGACTTCGGTGTCCAGCACCAGCACGTTCACGTTGCGCCCGCTCGCCAGCACATGATCCAGCCCCCCATAGCCGATGTCATATGCCCAGCCGTCGCCACCGATAATCCACATGCTGCGCTTGACGAAGTTATCTGCCAGTGACAGAAGGTGTGCTGCGGGGTCACCACCTAAATCCAGCAGGCGTTCTTTGAGTGCTGCCACGTATTCGCGCTGCTGCTGAATATCTGCCTCGTCTGCCTGCGGATTGTCTAGAATGGCGGCGGCAAGGTCGTCACCAACGTCTGCGGCAAGCTGCTGCAAGAGCTGGGTCGCAATCGCAAGCTGATTGTCCAGAGAAACGCGCATCCCCAGCCCAAACTCGGCGTTGTCCTCAAACAGTGAGTTATTCCACGCCGGGCCGCGCCCGTTCTCGTCGTAGCTCCACGGGGTGGTGGGTAGGTTGCCACCGTAAATGGAGGAACAGCCCGTTGCGTTGGCAACCACCATGCGGTCTCCGAACAACTGTGTTGCCAGCTTGATGTACGGGGTTTCGCCACAGCCCGCGCACGCACCGCTGAACTCAAATAGGGGGCGCTGCACTTGCTGCTGCCGGATGCGGTTTACATGGATGTTGCTGCGGTCTGTCTCTGGAATTTCCATGAAGAAGTCCCAGTTGTCGCGTTCCTGCTGCCGTATGGGCGGCTGTGGCTCCATGTTGATTGCCTTACGCCCCGCCGCCGATTTGTTCTTTGCCGGGCACACGTCCACGCACAGCCGGCACGCTGTGCAGTCTTCTGGCGAAACCTGGATGGTGTACTGCAAGCCGTCCCAGTTTTTGTCACGGGCATTCGTCGCCTTGAACGTTTCCGGTGCGTTTGCCAGTACCGTGCCGTCATACGCCTTAATGCGAATAACCGCGTGTGGGCACACAAACGCACATTTGCCGCACTGGATGCACACGTCCGGGTCCCAAACCGGGATTTCCTGCGCGAGGTTGCGCTTTTCCCACTGGGCGGTGCCGCTGGGGTACGTGCCATCAACGGGCAGGGCACTGACGGGGATAAAATCACCCTGTCGCGCAACCATCTTGCTTTGCACGTTGCGGTAGAAGTCGGGGGCGGCGTCCGGCACGAGAGATGCCATCGACACAGCACTGGTGACTGACTCCGGTACATTGACCTGGTGCAGGTTATGCAGTGTGTTATCCACGGCGGTCAGGTTCATCTGCACGATGCGTTCGCCCTTTTTGCCGTACGTCTGCCGGATGGAGGTCTTAATCGCTTCGATTGCCTCGTCCCCTGGCAACACGCCAGAAATAGCGAAGAAGCACGTCTGCATCACGGTGTTGATGCGGTTGCGCATACCACTTTCACGGGCGACCTTGTACGCGTCAATCACGTAAAACGACAGTTTCTTGTCGATGATCGCTGCTTGTACGCTGGCGGGTAGCTTGTCCCACACCTCATCGGGCGTCCAGTACGTGTTCAGCAGGAAGGTGCCGCCCTCTGCTGCGTACTGCAACATGTCGAAGCGTTCCAGGAACGTCTGCTGGTGGCACGCGATAAAGTTCGCCTGCGTGACCAAATAGGTTGAGCGGATGGGTTCTGGTCCGAAGCGCAGATGAGACACCGTCACCGCCCCGGACTTCTTCGAGTCGTAGACGAAGTAGCCCTGGGCGTAGTTCGGCGTGTTTTCCCCGATGATCTTGATAGAGTTTTTGTTCGCGCCCACGGTACCATCGGAGCCAAGCCCGTAGAAGATACCGCGCACGACGTTGTCCGGTTCCGTCGAAAAGTCCGGGTCGTAGTCAATGCTGGTATGCGTAACGTCATCGTGGATGCCGACGGTAAAGTGGTTCACGGGTGGTTCTGCCGCCAGGGCATCAAACACAGCTTTGACCATGGCGGGTGTAAATTCCTTGGAGGACAACCCATAGCGCCCCCCGACCACAACAGGCAGCGTGTCGCGGGTTTCGTGTAATGCCGTGACCACGTCAAGGTACAGCGGTTCGCCGGTGCTGCCCGGCTCTTTGGTACGATCCAGAACGGCAACCGCACGCACGGTCGCGGGCAGTGTGGCGTTAAACGCCTGTATATCAAACGGGCGATATAGCCGCACCTTGAGCACACCCACTTTCTCGCCCTGCGCCGTCAGCGCGTCTACAGTTTCGTGTGCTGTTTCCGTGCCAGAGCCCATCAAAACGATCACTTTTTCAGCATCTGGCGCACCCACATAGTCGTACAGGTTGTACTGCCGCCCGGTACGCTGTGCGAACTCGTCCATGACATCCTGAACTACGCCTGGTGTGTTGTCGTAGTACGGGTTGGCGGACTCGCGTGCCTGGAAGAACACATCCGGGTTTTGGGCGGTGCCGCGTATGAACGGGTTGTCCGGCGACATACGACGCTCACGGTGTGCTAGCACATCTTTCATGCGGATAAGCTGCCGCATCACGTTGTCTTCGATGAGTTCGATCTTGGAAATCTCGTGTGAGGTACGGAATCCATCGAAAAAGTGCAGGAATGGCACCCGTGTGCGTAGTGTTGCTGCGGTGGCGATGAGCGCGAAGTCGTGTGCTTCCTGCACAGATGATGACGCGAGCATGCCCCACCCGGTGTTGCGTGCTGCCATCACATCGCTGTGGTCACCGAAGATAGAAAGTGCCTGCGCTGCAATCGAACGCGCTGCAATGTGGAAGACTGTCGGTGTTAGCTCTCCTGCGATCTTGTACATGTTTGGCAGCATCAGCAGCAACCCCTGCGACGCTGTAAACGTTGTGGTGAGTGACCCCGCCTGCAACGCACCGTGAACTGCCCCCGCCGCGCCGCCTTCACTCTGCATTTCCACAACGGACGGTACCACGCCCCACAAGTTTGGCTCGTCGGCGCTCATCCACGCATCTGCCCACTCACCGATAGGGGATGCTGGGGTGATTGGATAAATGGCAATGACTTCATTAAGCTTGTAGGCGATCCTGGCGACCGCCTCGTTCGCATCTAATGTCTTGTACATAAACGTGCCCCATGGAGTTTCTTAATCTTTTGTTTAAGTGTGGCAGTTTCGATTTATATTGTCAGTTGCATTTTGTACTGTTTGGCTCGGACATTTGTCATGACGCAGGAACGATGTCACCTTGGCGCAGCAGGTGTATTGATCGATTCGGATGGGAATCGGCACGGGTTCACACACTGGCGGCGTATGTTATAATTTCGCGCAAGGCGTGTAATGTTATGTTGCGAAAGGTTTAAGCGTGGACATCAATCAGGCAGCAAAACTCATCGAATGGCTGGACGAGGAGCGCCGCCGCGACCGGGCAACGATTGCCAAGCTCCAGGAACAGTTGGGTGCTCAGCAGGACACGATTGATGCCCTCAATCGGCGTTTGGGCGGGATTGAGTCTGACCAGACGGTGATTCAGTCGCAGATGGATACACGCCAACGCGGCATGGACGCCAACATGCTGGAGCAAGTGCGCAGCGAAATGCGCCAGATGTTGGAACAGCAGGAAGCAAAGCGCCTGACGGCAGAGCGCGAAGTCGAGCGGCGCAACGAGATTGCCCGCGAGGGCGTGATGCGCCCCATGCGCGACATTTCCGAGCGCTTGACCAACATCGAAAACCAACTGGTCGACCTGCCCGGCTTCCAGCTAGAGCGTGAGCGCACGGGCGAGGCGGTTGCCTCCGTGCAGCAGCGCATTGAGGACATCTACAAGCGACTGGACGAACCGGAGCGCCGTATTGCGTTCTTGGAAGAGCAGCGCCGCCAGGACACCCGCCGCCTCAGCGAAGTGCAGTCCGAGCTGCCGGAGCTGCAAAAGCAGATGGACACGCTGCGCCCCAAGGTGACACTCATTGAGGAATTGGCGCTGCGCAACGAGCGCAAGGCAGTCGATAGCCAGAACGCCGAAGTCGAGCGCCGCGAGCAGATTCAGCAGTTTATCGACCAGCAGGTACTCATGAACCAGCAGCGCGACCAACAGGTGCAAACGCTGCTAGACAAGTTCGGGGAGCAGGACAGCGCCATGCAGCGCAACCTGGAGCGCTTCGAGCAGTGGTCGGAGACGCACCGGGCGATGAAGCGCATCATTGACGACTTCGAGCGCATTAGCGACCGACTGGAACGGCGCATCAACGAGGTGGCGGAGATGCAGCGGCTAAGCGAAGAACGCTTCCGCCAGGAGTGGAACGATTGGCGCACAGACGACCAGAAGCGCTTCAAACAGTTCACCATTGCCAACGACGAGGTGTGGCGTAACCACGACGTGGAGTTCGAGCGGCACGTTCATCGCGTCCATGAGGTGGAATCACTCATTCCACCGCTGCGCGAGAGCCTGCACCGCCTGTGGAACCTGGAACGCTCGCGTGCGGAACTGTACCGTGAGCGCTACCAGGCGCTGCTAATGGAGTACGACACGGGCGACAACATCAAGGCGACGACAACCGGCGCCATGCCCGCCGTGCGAACCACAGGCACGTTCCCTGGCGTGAACGGCAATGGAGATACAAACACGCCGTAGTGTGCAAGTCAGCGACGTATGAATATGAACATGTGCACAAGCGACAGCAGCGCCATGGCGCTGTTTGCGCCTACGACGCAGAAGAAAATCGAGATTAGGTAGGCAAAAGAACCCCAAGGATGCTTTATGAGAGCAGCGCCCAGCCACACCACCAGCACACACGCGATGGCAAGCCCCTTAGCGCAGTGTTTTGTCAGGTCACGTCCACGCGCTCAATCACCGCGCCGAGCGCCCGCAGCTTGTCCTCCACGTTGGCATAACCCCGGTCTATCTGCTGGATATTGGCGATGCGCGTTTCGCCTTTGGCGGCAAGTGCTGCCAGCACCATTGCCATGCCTGCCCGGATGTCCGGGCTAGCGAGCGTTAGCCCACCCCGCAGCGCCGTCGGACCCTGCACGAGTACGCGGTGCGGGTCACACAGAGTGATGCGTGCGCCCATCCGTACCAGCTTATCCGTGAAGAAGAAGCGGCTTTCGTACATCCAATCATGGAACAGCGCTACGCCCGCGCTCTGCGTGGCGACGACCAGCGCAATACTCATCAGGTCTGGTGGGAAGGCGGGCCACGGCTGCGCCCGTATGACGGGCATTTTGCCGCCGAAGTCCGGTTGTACGGTGAGCGATTGCCCGGCGGGCACGTGAATATCGTCGCCGTGTGTTTCCCAGGTCACGCCCAGCCGCCGGAACGTGAGCGCGACCATATCCAGGTGCTGTGGGTCAGCATGTTTGATCGTGATCGCACCGCCCGTCACGGCTGCCACGCCGATAAAACTGCCCACCTCCATGAAGTCCGCACCGACACGTGCCTCACCGCCTCCCAGCCCATCCACGCCCGTGATGGTGAGCTGGTTGCTGCCCACACCGCTAATCTGTGCGCCCAGCCCGTTGAGCATGTGGCACAGGTCTTGCACGTGGGGTTCGCCCGCCGCATTGCGAATGACCGTGGTGCCCTGTGCCAGCACTGCCGCCATGATAGTGTTCTCGGTGGCGGTTACACTTGCTTCGCGCAGCAGGATATTCGTCCCGTGCAGTCCGTTTGGTGCGCGGAAGCGCAGCCACTTGCCGTCCGGGTAGACTTCTGCGCCAAGCGCAAGCAGTGCATCGACCAGTGTGTCCAATCGTCGCTCGCCGATCACATCGCCGCCCGGCAGCGGCAGCGCGACCTCGCCCATGCGTGCCAACATCGCGCCACTGAGCACCACACCGGCACGAGTGCGTGCCATGTCCGGGTGTACTTCGCTGGTGGTGATGTTCTCCGCGTGCACGCGCACCGTTGTCGCCTCCGTCCACTCTACCGATGCACCCAGGTGCCGCACCACATCGCACAGCACCCGCACGTCCACGATGCTGGGTACATTGTGCAGCGTGACAGGTTTGTCGGTCAGCAGGCAGGCGGGGATCATTTTGGTGGCGGCGTTCTTGTTGCCGCCCGGCGTGACCTCCCCGCTGAGTGGATGCCCACCCTCGATGATGAACTGCTGCATTAACGCTGCTCCCTGCTGATTTTGAGTGTAACCGGGTCTCCGGGTTGCACGCCCAGTCGCTCGGCGGCGCTGCCCTGGTTCACCGAGATTTCCAGGAAGTGGCTGCTGCCCACCAGCGCGAGCAGTTGCCCGCGCTCTGCCTCGCCGTAGGTGCGGCGGATTTGTGAGAGCGTTTGGTCTGCAATGGTGACACTGGACTCCACGCTGAATGTAACGGGTATCAAGTCCGGGTTGAAGCGCGGTTCTAGGTACAGTGTGTCCTCACCCTGCCACGTAAACTCGCCGATGCTGGTGATAATGTTACCGAAATGGTCAATAAACAGGACCTCCCCGGCAATCTCGCTGTCCTCGGCGTGGAGCGCAGGCTTGGGGTACAGGTTGAGCGCATCTGTCAGCACATCTCCAAGCCGATAAAGCGGTTCGCCGTTGGCGGCGTGTGCCGCTGCCGGGGAGAATATATCGCGCCCGTGGAAAGTATTGCTCATCTTGCCCAGCGGCGCGGGGCGTAGCTCAACGGCAAGGCGGGCGGGTTCGTCCAGCAATGTGTAGGAGAGCACGCCGTTGTCCGGTGCGATGAACGTGTATTGCTCGGTTGCCACGGCAATGGGTTTGCGCCGCAGCCCAACACCAGGATCGACCACGACCAGAAAAACGGTGCCCTGAGGGAAGTAACGGTAGGACATTAGCAGCGTGAACGCCGCCGCCCGCACGTCCTGGGGCGGTATATCGTGCGTGATGTCGATGAACTCAGCGTTTCGGCAGACGGTTTTCATAACGCCTTTCATCACAGCGACATAGGCGTCTTTGGTGCCGAAGTCTGTGAGTAGCGCAACAAGTGAGTGTGTCATAAAAAGTACCCTGTATGAATTGTAAAGTGGTAGATTTAGTCACATTGGTTTGGACGATAGTGGGTGACCGGGCTAAAATCGACCTTCAGAATTGATATAGAGTCCTGAAATTGCCGCGCCAGTGGTGTAATCACTTCAGTTTCCAGGTGGTATATCACCCAGCCTTGCTGACGACCATACAGCGTTACCCATTGACCATCAGTTGACCAACTTGGTTGATAAAAACCATACTCAATTGGATCGGTGTGACGCACTGCTTGCAGTTCGGGTAGGGGCTTCATAACATCTGTTCTGGCGTCGTAGATGTAGCTGCCAGTCGCTGTGGCGTAATTGTCGCTGGGCCAGGTGTGGATCGCCATCTTGCTTCCGTCCGGTGACCATACCGCTGCACTGACGGTTTGCTGATCTAAGTCGAAGGTTGATGCTTTGCCAGCTTGCGCAAAATAAAACGTGATGCCAGGTTTCGGATCAATGACCCGACGTAGCGCCCCCATTTCTTCATCGTTAAAGTAGGAAAAACGTATATCTGTCATCCCCATTGTGCCCGATAAATCAAAGAAAGTCGCTGTCACCTCATTGTTGGGAGATGGTGAAGACCAATGGAAAGGTTCTCTAACTGGTGGTCTGACAACGGCTTCACGAGGTTGGTATCGAACCTCACGCGATGGTAGATCTAGACTGAAACGATGCCCGTCCACGCTGTAAATGAGTTGGTTGTCGGATGTCCAATCTCTGATGGATACACGCCAACCGCCTTCATAACCTGCCCGGGTGTAAAGTCGTTCTGTGTCTCCCGTGTTGACGTTGTATGACCAGAATTGCGAGTCCCTACCGTCAATTAGACTGAAAGCAAGCTGATTTCCATCTGGTGACCAAACGGGTCTGCCCTCAATTGAGGACTGGCTACCCATCTCTACGTTATTAAGAATATTAATGGGTTCTAGGGTGCGATTCATCGGGTCTATGATGGCGTATGCCCGACTCACATTATTGCCATACAGCAAATGACACCCATTTGGTGACCAGCTCTGGGCTAAGCCCGCTTCTACAACATTGTTACCGTCTATTTCCCAAACCTCATCGGTGCCCACATCCTGGAAAATAACGGTGCCACGAATGGGTTGTGAGTAGAGGATTGGTCCGGCAAGGGGCGAGACATTTTGTTGTGCATGGGTTTTGGCTGATACCACCGCGAATGCTGCACATAAACACAGTGTCAGCACGGATAAGCATAATTTTCGCATGAATGTTCCTCTACAGACATTTTTTGACAGGCATGTGACGAATTAAATGTACCGCACCCCATGTGCGGTCAGCCACAAACCGTTACGTTGATTGACACCCGTGCCACCCATGGCTATACTACGCTACATTGAACACCCATTGTCGGACGGTTGCCATGCGCTTAAACCACCATCACCACACGGGAAACCATAACACAAACGCTGTGGTGTAGCCGTCCCTCGGAAACTTTGCGACACAATTTGCCAATTTCCACCCCGCACCCGGCGGGGTTTTTTGTTTGTGCACAGCGGTGCGGGGTGAGCAGGAGGATGGACAATGTTAGCAGTCATAGATTACGGTGCCGGTAACTTGCGCAGTGTGCTGCACGCGCTTAAGCACTTGGAAGCGCAAGACGTGCGGCTCGTCCGGGCACCGGAGCAGCTTGAAGGCGCACAAAAGATCATTTTGCCGGGCGTGGGCGCGTTCGGCGCGGGGATGCAAAAGCTGCGTGAGCAGGGGCTGATTGTGCCATTGCAAGACGCGCTGGTGGCGGGCGTGCCCTACCTGGGCATTTGCCTGGGGATGCAGTTCTTGTTTGAGGGCAGCGACGAAATGGGCGACCATGAGGGCTTGGGGATACTGCCCGGCACTGTGACCCGCTTCCCGGAGCGACTTGGGCTGAAGGTGCCGCACATGGGTTGGAACGAACTCCAGCAGTGCCAAGAAAGTGCGCTGCTGGCAGGGCTGCCGCAACCTAGCTATGCCTACTTTGTGCACAGCTACTACTGTGCCCCGGCGGTACAGGATGATGTGCTCATCACAGCGGACTACGGCGAGCCATTTTGTGCAGGTGTGGCGCGTGGCAACATCTACGGGGTGCAGTTCCACCCGGAAAAGAGCCAGCGCACCGGACTGAAAATCTTGAGAAACTTTTTGGAGATGGACGCATGATTATCTACCCGGCAATTGACCTGCGCAGCGGCAAAGTGGTGCGGCTGCAAGAGGGTGACCCCAACCAGCAGACGACGTTCAGTGATGACCCGGTGGCGACCGCGCAGCGCTGGATTGACGCGGGCGCGGCGTGGATACACATGGTCAACCTGGACGGGGCGTTTTCCGACGCGAACGACAACCTGACGATTTTGCGTGAGGTGGCGAAGCTAAACGCCAAGGTGCAGTTCGGGGGCGGGCTGCGCAGCATTGCCGACGTGCAGCAGGCGCTTGAACTGGGTGCCGCGCGTGTAGTGCTGGGCACCGTCGCCGTGAAAGAACCGGATGTTGTCACCGGGGCGCTCAAGCAGTTCGGCACAGATGCCATTTGCGTGGCGCTGGACGCCAAGGACGGCAAGGTAACCACGCACGGCTGGACGGAACAATCCGATGTGACGCCGACGCAGCTAGGGCGCGTGATGGCAGAGGAAGGTGTACAGCACGCACTGTTCACCGATGTGAGCAGAGACGGCAAGCTAAGCGGCGTCAACGTGGAGGCAACCGTCGCGCTGGGGCAGGACACCAACTTGCAGGTGATTGCATCTGGCGGTGTGAGCACCACCGACCAAATCCGGCGGCTAGCACAGTCTGGCGTGGTTGCGGGTGCCGTAATCGGCATGGCGCTGTACACCAACGAAATGACACTACAAGCGGCGATGGAGGCAGCACAATGACCCTGGCAAAGCGTATTATCCCCTGCCTGGACGTGAAAGACGGGCGCGTGGTGAAGGGTGTCAACTTTGTGAACCTGCGCGACGCCGGCGACCCGGTAGAACAGGCAGCAGTCTATGACCGGGAGGGCGCGGACGAATTGGTGTTCCTAGACATTACCGCCAGCCACGAAAAGCGCAACACCACGCTCGATATGGTGCGTGCCGTGGCAGATACGGTGTTCATCCCCTACTGTGTGGGCGGCGGCATCCGCAGCATTGAGGACATCCGGGCGACGCTGCTTGCCGGGGCAGATAAGGTGAGTATCAACAGCGCGGCGGTGAAAAACCCCGACCTCATTAACGAGGGTGCATGGGCGTTTGGCAGTCAGTGCATCGTTGTGGCAATTGACCCCAAGCGTGTGAACGGTGAGTGGATTGTGCACATTAACGGGGGGCGGGTGCCCACAGAGCTACGCGCTGTAGAATGGGCACAAGAGGTTGAGCGGCGCGGCGCGGGGGAAATCCTGCTTACGAGCATGGACAGGGACGGTACCAAGTCCGGCTACGACATCGAACTGACACGGACGATCAGCGAGGCGGTGAACATCCCGGTGATTGCCTCTGGTGGGGCGGGCAGTATGGCGGACTTCAAAGAAGCGCTGACCGATGGCGGTGCCGATGCAGCATTAGCGGCGTCGTTGTTCCACTACAACGAAATGCGCGTGGGTGAGGTCAAAACATACCTGGATGAGGAAGGTGTTCAGGTGCGGCTCTCCGGCTGGGATTATGAGTAGCGGTGCCATCCGCAACCAATACCAGCAGCACGGCGTGCAAGGCTACTACGAGCAGTTCGGCGCAACCTATCGCAATCCCCACGAGCCACACATCCGGGCGGCGGTGCTTGATGCGGTCACGCGCTGGCAGTTGGATACATCCACGGTGCTCGACCTGGCGAGTGGCAGCGGTGAGGTCACGCTGGCGCTGCACGAAGCGGGTGTGCAGCACATCACCGGGCTAGACCCGTACACGGGCGCTGCCTACCGTGAGCGCACGGGGCAGGACGCCCTGCCCTACACGTTTGCACACGTTGCGGACGGTGCGCTAAGCGAGCACCACTACAGTATCATCGTGTGCAGCTTCGCCCTGCATCTGGTAGAGTTGTCCCGCCTGCCTGTTGTTGCCTATCAATTGGCGTGGGTGGCGGGGCAGTTATTGGTGCTCACGCCGCACAAGCGCCCGGAACTGCGCACAGAATGGGGTTGGGCACTGGCAGGCGAGGTCGCTAACGAGCACGTCCGCACACGGTTTTACGAGTCCCAACTGGTACCGTAGGGGCGTCTCATGAGTCGCCCTTACATGCCCAACTGCGAGAGGCAAACAGAGTCATGGATCAACCACAATTGATAGAGCGCGTCCGCTGGAATGAACAGGGACTAGCACCCGCAATTGTGCAGGATGCGAGGACAAAGCAGGTGCTTATGATGGCATGGGTGAATGCCGAATCGCTGCGGCAGACGGTCGAAATCGGCGAGACAGTCTTTTGGAGCCGCAGCCGTGGCGAAATCTGGCACAAGGGCGCGACGAGCGGCAATATACAGCGCGTGGTTGAGATACGCGTCGATTGTGATGGTGATACACTGCTGTTCCTGGTGGAACCCGCGGGACCGGCGTGCCACACTGGGGAAACAACCTGCTTTTTTCGCAGTGCGAGCGAATTTTCTGAAACGGAGACGCCCTATGCCTGACACCATGCTGAACGAACTCGAACAGATTATTGCAGACCGCAAAGCAAACCCGACAGAAGGCAGCTACACCGCCGCGCTGCTGGACAAGGGTGTGAACAAAATCGCGCAGAAAGTGGGCGAGGAGGCAACAGAGGTCGTTGTCGCTGCACTAGGGGAAGGGCGCGACGAGCAAATTGGCGAGCTTGCCGACCTGTTCTATCACACACTGGTGTTGATGGCGCAGTTGGAGATTCCGCTGGCAGATGTCGAGGCAAAACTGCGTTCCCGCCACCAGAAGTAAGCGCATCATGACTGACCCCGACGTATTTATTGCAGAGACGACATTTCCAATCCGCTATGCAGAGACCGACGCGATGGGCATCGTGCACCACGCTAGCTACATCGTGTACTTTGAGGAAGGGCGCAGCGCCTACACCCGTGCGCGAGGACGCGCCTACGCTGACATGGAAAAAGATGGCTTTTACATGGCGGTCACCGATGTGCAGGCGCATTACAAAAAGGCAATGCGCTACGGGCAGACGATCATGGTGCGCTGCTGGGTGAGCGAACTGAAAAGCCGCACGCTGCGCTTTGCCTACGAACTGCTGGATGCGGAAACGGGCGAGGTATGTGTGACAGGCGAGACCAAACACATCTGCCTGACGCACGACGGGCGCGTGGCACGCTTCCCGGATGGGTGGCTGCGCTAGCCTTCTTACGTATTTTTTGCGTTTCTGCATATCCTTGCTGGGGTTATTAAAGGTATAGTGTCTCGTAATTAACGAACAGGCAATGTATTGCAACCGATGGAGAGTGCCACAGTATGGTGACGTATGCTGACCGCCCCTGGACAAAAAGCTATGATCCGCATGTCCCGCACAGCCTAAAACCCTATCCTGAATTCGCGCTAACCCAGTTTTTAGACGACGCTGCCCGCGAAACACCAGACCAGATCGCGCTGGTGACCAGCACGCGGTTGCCGTCCGTGCTGGGGCAGCTAGGGCGGCTAGATACACGCCTGACCTATGCAGAACTGCACCGCGCCTCCGATGCGTTGGCTGCTGCTTTGCAGGAGATGGGTGTGGGCAAAGGCGACCGGGTTGCGCTGGTGATGCCCAATATTTCGCCATTTGTGATTAGCTTTTGGGCAGTGCTAAAGGCTGGCGGCGTCATCACGGCGATTAACCCCACCTACCCGGCGGAAAAGATCAAATTCCAGCTAGAGGACAGCGACGCCAAAGCTGTCATCACCATGTCTCTGTTCTACGACACGGTGAAGCAGGTGCAGGCGAGCACACAGGTGAAAAATGTGATCGTCACCAACGTGAAGGAGTACCTGCCGGGGCTAGCGAGTTTCCTGTTTACGCTCACACGTGAGCAAAAAGAAGGGCACGCGATACCGACGCTGCCCGAAGGCGACTACCGCTTCCAGGAGATATTGGGGCAATATGCGGGCAAGCGACCCACTGGCACCGTCGTTGGGGATGATTTGGCGGTGTTCCAGTACACGGGCGGCACCACAGGGATGCCAAAAGCGGCGATGTCCAAGCACAGCGCGATGGTCGCCAACGCGAAGCAGGGTGAGGTGTACCTGAAGTGCACATCTCAAGACAGCTTCCTGGGCGCAATTCCGATGTTCCATGTGTTCGGGATGCTGACCGTACTCGCGTTTGCGACTGTGCTGAAGGCACCTATTTACCTGGTGCCGAACCCGCGTGACATCGAGGATGTGATCGACACGATTGACACCTACAAGCCCACGATGTTCATGGGGGTGCCTGCCCTCTACAACGCCATCCGGCTGAACGCGCGTGTGCAAAACGGCGAGATCAGCCTGCGGTCTATCCGGGCGTGCATCAGTGGGTCGGCACCGCTGGCACCTGCCACCAAAGCGGAGTTCGAGCGGCTGAGCGGCGGGCACCTGATGGAAGGCTACGGCATGAGCGAAACGCCAACTGCCACGCACGTCAACCCATTGGAGGGTGAGAACCGCACCGGGTCGATTGGGCTGCCGCTGCCCGATGTCGAGGTACGCATTGTTAGCCTGGACGACGGTGAGACCGATATGCCATTGGGTGACCCCGGCGAGCTGATTATCCACGCACCGCAGATGATGATGGGCTACCACAAAATGCCGACGGAAACGCAAAACACATTACGCGAGCTGGACGGCAAGACCTGGTTGTACACAGGGGACATCGCCCGCATGGACGATGACGGCTACGTGTACATCGTGGATCGCAAGAAGGACATGGCACTCATCGGCGGGTTCAATGTGTACCCGAACGCGATTGAAAAAGTGCTCGCAGAGCACCCCGCCGTTGCCGATGTGGGCGTGGCAGCGATCCCACATCCGGAGAAAGAGGGACAAGAGGCGCTGAAGGCGTGGGTTGTATTCAAAGATGGGCAGTCCGCGACCGAGGCAGAACTCATGCAACACCAAGAGGCACACCTCGCCAAGTACGAGATGGTACGCCGCTTTGCTTTTGTAGATGCGCTGCCCAAGACGACTGTGGGCAAGACACTGCGCCGCGAACTCATCCGCATGGAAACACAGTCAGCGGACGGCACATCACAGGCGTAGCGATAGATATGCCGCCTATTGCTGCTCCGCCTTGTTAGAATCGAGGAAGTAGCCCCGGTAGAACGCGCGTGCCGGGGCACGGTTCATATACCACAGGGTGTACAGCACCACCAAGCCGGAAAAGACAAAGTAAGTGTTGCGCAGTCCGTCCAAAAAGCCATCGGACGCCATCCCCATGACTTCGGCGTCTGCCCGCAGGCGCAGGTAGGTCAGCAGGATATTCCACAGCAGCAGCCCCACGACAGACCCAATAAATACAAAGCGGATTTGGGTAGGCGTGCCGCGCCATGCTAGCCCGGCGATACCCAAAAACAGGATTGCTGGGATGGCACGCAGCAGCAGGTCGGTGTTGGTGATTGCCGCAATCCCCAACGCGCCGCCGATGGGGTCAACACTGCCGCCTACCAAAATGCCGGTGGCGCGTGTACGTTCCCGGATGTAAAGTGTAAAGGTAACCTGTACAAGCGGAATAATTGTAAAAAACAAAATGGTTAATAAAATAGCTAGCGAGATACCGAGTGTGCGGGTGGGTCTTGAATGAGTTTGTGCCATAACATCTCTCTTATATGCTAGTGGTCTGTGAGAGCTTTCACTAAAAATTGGTTAGAGACATTTATGGTATTTATGCTATAGTATAACAAATTGCAACAGTGACACATCGAAATACACAAAGGTGTAGAAATGCGATTACAAGAACTTATCAACAATTCTTACCAGACCTTTCACGAGCACGCACCAGAAGCAAAGATTATCCTGCTGCACCCCAGCAGTCTCTATCGCTCTGTGCTGGTCGCAAAGCTTATCAACTCCCCTGATGTGCGCACACTGTACTATGCGATGGGACCGGATGACCTGAACTTGCAGTCGCTCATCTCCGGGCTAACCCACGACCTGGCAAACCAGCATCCCACTTTTGGCAGGCATACCAACATGCTGCGTGCGGATGTCTATAATGACTATACCCAGTTTGACCGGATTGTCGAAACATTCGCAAAGGACTTGAGCGAAGTTTCTGACCAGGAATTTCTGTTTATCCTGGATGAGTACGACCGCAGCGACACAGCAGATGACATCCAGCAGTTTGTTGAGCGGCTGGTGCTGCACCTGCCGCCACACTGCAAGATTGTGATTAACAGCCGCACGCTGCCGCGCCTGCCCTGGGTGTCGCTCGTGGCACGCGGTCATGCTGTGCTGCTGCGCGACGAGGAGCTAATCGACAAGAACTTCTATGAACTGACCCAGGATAGCTCCGACACGCTCGAGGTGTACGCATTGGGACCGGGCTTTGTGCTGATGAACGACAAGCCCATCGAAACGTGGGAAGGGCACTTACCGCGACTGCTATTCTTCTTCGCGCTAGACCGCCCTGTGGTGACGCGCTCCGAGATTTGCCATGCGTTTTGGCCAGAGCTTGACACCGACCAGGCAGTGAACGTGTTCCATGTGACGAAGCGCCGCCTACACAAGGCGCTAGACATGGACGTGCTCGTCCACGACGACGGTTACTATCGCATCAACCCGCAGTTCGCCGTCAAGTACGATGTGATGACGTTTGTGACCACGCTGATGGTGGGGCGCGACGAGGAAGTAGACCGCAAAACCCGCATGAAGGCATGGCAAATCGCCATCGACATGTACCGGGGACCGTTCCTGCAAGGTCATGCAGATGATTGGATCATGCGTCGTCGTGTGGACTACCAGGCGGGTTACCTGGAGGCGCTCACCTCTATGGCAACCGTGCGGCTTAACGAAGGGCGCAAAGAGCACGCGCTCAGCCTGTTCCAGAAGGCAGTTGCCGAAGACGTGGGCAGGCAGGACTTGCACCGCGAGATCATGCGCCTTTTTGCGAATATGGGACGCCGCAGCGAGGCAGCAGCGCACTTCCAGGGGCTCACCGATGAGATTGAGCTAGAGCCGGAAACGCAGACGGTGTACAACGAGATTATGTCGTAGGGGGCGAGCTCCCTCTCAACAGAAAAGGGTCAAGCAAGTCGCTTGACCCTCACGCCCCCGGCAGGATTCGAACCTGCGACACACGGATTAGAAGTCCGATGCTCTATCCCCTGAGCTACGGAGGCATTCCCTCAGTACCGCAAGGATACGCAGGGGCAAGGTTGGTGTCAACGCTTTTGCGATGCCCAGTGCTACCGCGTACCAACCTGAACACTCGCCAGGCGCTGCAAATCGCTGAGCGTGCCGTCACTGTGGGTAGCAGGCAAGCGGAACCCACTTTCCCACGCATAAACAGTCGCATACAACCCGTACTCACCGGGTGGCACATCTGCCAGCGGAACACTGTGTTGCGCACAGATGAGTTCGTCATGCGGCAATGGTACGTCTTGCTGCGCGTGGATCGTCAGGTCGTCGTCCATCACATACAAAGCAACTGAGTAGGTGTTCACGGGCACGTCTCGCCCCACAGACCACTGCGTGAGCACATCCACGGCACTGCCTGACGAAGTCGGGAGGATCTCCGCATGTTCCATCGTGATTCCTACGTTCTCGTAGCGCACTAACGGCATTGCCGGGGCAGTACAGCACGCTTCTGACACTGAGTAGACATCTAACCGCAGCCCCTCCCCGATTTCCTGCTGGTCACATGGGGCATATTGCCCTGGTAGGGTACTCAAGAAGGTAGCAAGCACATCCGGCGGCGAGTCGTCGACTTCCTGCAAAAGCCATAACCGAGGTGCCCCCGCCGTGAATGCTGCTGCTGCATCGTCAAAATCATCGCTGGCAGCAAGTTGGTCGAGGGTCGCATAACGTGCGGGCATCCCGTTAAAGTAGAGGTTCACTGCGCCCTGCACCGCCCACGGGTGCCTGTCAATGCTGATCGCCACCGCGTCTGTAGCCGTGGTCTCGCGCTTTAGCAAGTCCCCAGCGGCATCCCAGCGCAGCGTGGGGCGGAAGAACACATGATAGGCGGGTGGCAGCAATGTGTTTGCAAACGCGGGCAAAACCGTCGCCCAGGCAACGCTCACTAGTGCAAATGCCGTCACAGCGGGCAGCACGTAACGCCGCGTGGTCTGTGGGATAGCCGCTGCCAGTCGCAGTGTGCCGATGCTCACCAGGAGCGGGAACGGCACCCACAGCACCAGCAGGTAGCGGGCGTGCGCTAGGATCGTCAGCCACTGGTGTAGCAGCAGCGTGAGCAGCAGTGTGACCATGAACGTAAACAGCGCAAAGGTCGCGGCGGTGCGCTCTTGGGGGTGCGTGGGGCGGGCGATTGCCAGCGGCACCCCCAGCACAACAGGAACAAACCACAGGTACAATCCGTTACTGAGCGCGTACAGCAGTTGATCCAGGTTCTCCCATGTGGAGAGTGCTACATCGGGTCTGCCGCCTTCCTCAACGGCGGCGGTGACTGCCGCCCACAGCACGCCCAGCCACGGTGTGAACAACACCACGCCAACCAGCGCCAGCCCCACCACCCCCCACCACAGCCGATCTTTGCGCACGAAAAACAGGTGATAAAACCCGACTGCCGCCGCCAACATCGCGCCCAGATAGTGCATGTACAGCATCCCGGCGAGTGCGAGCGCCAGCCCGCCGCCGCTAAGCCATGTGATGCGCCGTGTGCTGATGATGTGCCAGTATGCCACACCGCCAGCGAAGCAAACAGGGTGTACATTA
>CAYVGI010000053.1:0-29087 GCA_964451095.1 uncultured Anaerolineaceae bacterium | reverse complement strand
GAGCGTTTGCAAAATGGGGTCATGGTCAAACTCAAGAAAGTGCCTTTTCTCGTGCATCTAACGTGTAGGGTGCGCTGGGCAACCGCGTCCCATAACGTAGCTCGTCTCCCACACACCCTAACAGTCGGTTGCGTCCGCGAACCGTCCGTGTTGTGTCCGTAATGTGCTGCTTATAGGATCGTTATGTAATATACTTGGGGTCACCGTTCACTAAGAGCCGGAGCGCCCCATGCCAACCGCCCTGCGAGATCGCCTACCTTTGTATACCGTCTTTGCCACCCTTTTCCTGTCTGTAACGGGTAATGTGCTCGCGTCGATTGCCGTGCCCTGGTTTGTGCTGCGCACCACGGGCAGCGCCGCACAGACGGGCATCACCGCGTTCTTTAGTCTCGCGCCACTGGTGATTGCTACGTTCTTTGGCGGCACCATTGTGGATCGTTATGGGTACAAGCGCGTAAGCATCGTCGCAGATGTCGCCAGCGGCGTAACCATCCTGCTGATTCCGCTGCTGTACACGCTGGGTGTGCTTGCGTTCTGGCAGTTGTTGGTGCTGGTGTTCCTGGGCACCTTGCTAGACACGCCCGGCTACAGCGCCCGCAGCGCGATGATCCCCGAACTGGCGGAGGCAGCGGGCATGAGCCTCGACCGGGCGACGAGCATTGGCTCCGTACTGCGGCGGGGTACCGGGTTAATCGGTGGGCTGGGTGCGGGCGTGCTGGTGGCGACCATCGGCGAAGTGAACTTGCTGTGGCTGGACGGGGCGACATTTTTTGTGTCTGCGGTGGGGGTGTGGCTGTTTGTCCCGGCACATCTGGTGCCGCAACCGAAACGTAAGCAGCGCGAAGACGGCGGCAAGGCAAGCTACTGGGATGACCTCCGCGAGGGGTTGCGCTTCGTCCGTGCAGACGCACTGGTGATGGCGGTGATCGTCGTGATGATGCTCACCAGCATGATTGACATGGCGATGTACTCGGTTGGGCTGCCCGTCTACCTGGAAGGGCGCTACGGTGTGGAGCAGGGCGCACTCATCCTGGGGTTGATGGCGGGCGCACTCAGCGGCAGTGGTATTGTGTCGGTCGTGTTGTGGGGCTGGCGCGGGCACAGGCTATCCCGGCGTTGGGTGTTTACGGCGGCGTTCATCGGCGCGAGTGTGTACCCGTTCTTGTTGGCGCTGTTCCCGCCTGTGGGTGGGCTGCTGGCGATCTACGCGCTAACCGGGCTTGCCAGCGGACCGATTAACCCGATCCTGGCGGCGGTGATGTATGAGCGCACGCCTGTGGACATGCGTGGGCGCGTGTTTGGCATCCTCAACGGTGGCATTACGGTAGCGATGCCGCTGGGCGTGCTGGCGGCAGGTGTGCTGCTGGAAGGAATCGGCGTGCGGGCGACCCTGGTGTTGTTCGGTGTCATCTACCTGCTGGCGACGGTGAGCTTGCTGTTCAACCCGGCGGCGGCACACCTGGACGCGCCAGATGAAAGCGCTGGCAACGCGGAACCTGCCGACGTGATGCCTGCCACCCCCACGCCGGAGGCATAACGCGCTGTAGGAAACCTATCAGCACGCCGGAACATGTATAGCCGCCATCCCCGACCTGCGCTATAATGCGTTTGACGGTGCGGTTTTGTGCGCCGGAATGCAAACGCCCTGAACGATATTTCGTCCCCAAACCACCGTGGTTTGGGCACCGCAGGGCGCTAGGATGTGGGAACAGGCAGGAGATGCTGGTATTGTCGAAGGTATTGATTGTAGACGACGATAGAACGACCGTAACACTGCTGAAGACCCTGTTGGAGTTAGACGGGTTCGAGATTGAAACAACCGGAAACGGCGCAGATGTTGCGGCGGCAGTCGCGTCCTTCGAGCCAGATGTCATCCTCATGGATTACCACCTTGCCGATATGGACGGTGTTGACGTATTGAAGGAACTGAAGCAGGGCGAGCACGCCCATTTGCCAGTCGTGATGGCTTCGGGATTGGACGTAGAAAACGAAGCAATCGCCGCCGGTGCTAGCACATTCCTCATTAAACCGTTCGAGCCAGGTGATCTTCCCGCGCTATTCAATCGTCTCATCCAAACGTAACCGCCCTTGCGCCCATTGGCGCAGCGGTATTTACGCTGCACAGCAGCACAACGCATAGACGCAACCATGAAAACGCATCCCCAATCCATTGCGCCCCGCCGGACCCCTTATTTGCCAGGGGGTTGCTTTCCCCCGCGCCACCCCACCGTCACTTGTGATATTTGATTACAACCATTGGAGAACATGGTAAAGTGGCAAAACGAAAGTCGAAACTCAACTGGTATCACGTCGACTTGCACCTACACACCCCCGCCTCTAGCGACTACTACGACAAAGACATTTCCTATCTGGATATTCTGAAAAAGGCAGAAGCACGCGGGCTAGATATTCTGGCGTTTACCGACCACAACACGGTGAGCGGCTACGCAGCGATGCAGCGCGAGATCGAACAACTGACCTATTTGAAGCAACTGGGGCGGGCAACCCCACAGGAAGAGCAAGAACTGGCGGACTACCACCGCCTGCTCGACCAGATTTTGGTGCTGCCCGGCTTTGAGTTCACCGCAACGTTCGGGTTTCACATCCTGGGCATTTTTAGCCCACAGAAGACCGTGCGCGAAATTGAGCACCTGCTGCTGAACTTGCATGTGCCCATCAACGCGATGGAACAGGGCAGCTCGGAGGTCGGCGCGTCGTCCGATGTGCTGCACGCCTACGAGGTGATTCGAGAGGCAGGCGGTCTTGTTATCGCTGCCCACGCGAACGCCAACCACGGTGTTGCCATGCGCGGCATGGACTTCGGCGGGCAAACGCGCATCGCCTACACACAAGACATCAACCTGCACTGCCTGGAAATCACCGACCTGGGCAGCAAACGCCGCAACAGCACGCAGCGTTTTTTCAACGGCACCAAGCCAGAATACCCGCGCAAAATGCGCTGCATCCAGGGCAGTGACGCCCACGCGCTGGAAACGATTATTGATCGGCGTGGTAAGGTCGTCACACTGGGCGTAGGCGAGCGCACTACAGAGGTACTGCTGCGCGACAAGAGCTTTGAAGCGCTGCTGGAGATGTTCGAAAGTAACGACTTTTCGCGCTCCCGTGCCTATGAGGGTGGCGCGGAGGATGATTATGTGCAGGACGCCCGCGAAGAAGGCGAGTCCATTATTCAGTCCTTCCATGAGTCCATGCAGCGCAAGGGCGGGCACCT
This sequence comes from uncultured Anaerolineaceae bacterium, assembly GCA_964451095.1. Lineage (GTDB taxonomy): Bacteria > Chloroflexota > Anaerolineae > Aggregatilineales > Phototrophicaceae > DAOTTY01. The sequence continues at coordinate 25,855 of CAYVGI010000053.1, read as the reverse complement.
GTACGCCGTGGTGAGCGATGTGTGCGCGTTTGCGAACACCAACGGCGGCACAGTGTACATCGGCGTGGACGCTGACCCCAGCAAGCCTGTTAAGGGCGTGAACAACGCCAACGAGGCGATTGAAGAACTGCAACAGAGCATCGGGCGTATGATCTCCCCGGAGCTAAAGACCGAGATTGACACGCTGGAAAGCAATAAGAACACCGTCATTCGCATTCAGGTGTCGCAGGGCGATGACCGCCCCTACGCCATTGATGAGTACAAGATCTATGTGCGGGACGAGAACGAAACCAATCTCGCGGTGCGCGATGAGATTGTGAGCCTGGTGCGCCAGGGCATCGCGCCAGCAGTGCAAGTGCAGGCGGCAGCGGTGCCCCCCGCTGCCGCCGAGACAACAGTAGAACCGTCGCCCGTACCCGTGGTCGCGGCGCACCCGTTCGAGCCAGACGACTACGACGACGAAGACGATGTGTACGACGCAGATGACGACGAGATGGTGGGTGTCGCGGTCGCGGACGCAGATGACTACGATTACGACGACGCCGAGGACGACGAGGACGACGACGACGACCGCTACGACGACATCGACGATGACGATGCGGACGAGGATGACGTTGTAGAAGATGCAGCGGTTGACGAGAGCGGGCTGAACCCAGCAGTGGAAAACCACGCGCTGCCCCGCCAGGAGTACGTGCCCCCGGTAGGGCGCTCTGTTGGTGCGACGTACAGCAACAACGGTATTCCCCGCGCTGGCGTAGAAATCGTCGGCACGGAGCAGCGCAACGGCACGAACTATCACATCATGCGCGACCTGCGTAACGGGAACATCGTGCACAACGTTACCCGCGAGAGCGCCCGCCGCCTGTGGCACTATGCCATCCGCCAGCTAGAAACCAACCCCGTTCACATGGATGATGTGGACTGGGCATCGGAAGGTGACATCGGTTTGTGGCGCAGCTACAAGCGCGGCAACGACGTGCGCTATGATCTGGTCAAGCGGGAGCCAAACGGCAAGCTGCGTGTGTTCTACGGGGTGAGCGAGGCAGGCATGAACGAACGCTGGCAGCAGTTCCTGGAGCCGGACGAGGAATAGTTGGCGCTGCTGTATAACGGCGTTACCTCCACGGAATCATAATGCAACACCGCGGACAGCGACCCCACCACAAGTCACTCTCTATCGGACGGGGCAGGAACCCGTCCCTACAGGTCACACGGGCTTTGTAGGGACGGCATTCTTGCCGTCCACCGCCGAAAGATATGGCAAGGTGAATAGATGCACTCATGCAAACTCACCCCCAGCACGGTACTTAAACCGCCAGCATCGCCCGCCCCCGTCGCCTATTTTAACAACACTCGGCACATCATTTTGGGCGCTTCTGTGTTCTGATGTTTAGGTCACACAAACATGAGAGTCCCCGCCCTTGCAACTGATCCGCAACCTGCTCACCCAAGACCGTTCCATATGCCTGACGCAACCGGGGCGCACTGCCGCGCTGCTAATCCTGCCGGGCTTTGGCACGATGAAAGCGGACTGGTCGACATTGGCACAGGGTTTCGCTGCCACCGGTGACTACGATGTTTACCTGCCGGACTACTTTGCACGCGAGTCGGTTGGTGCGTGTGCGGCGAAGCTAGAAACGTTCGTAGCGACAAATCAACTGCATCGCTACGAGCACATCGTGGCGTTTGCCTACATCCTGGGCGGGTGGGTGTTCAACCGCTACTTGCAGGCAAACCCGCTGCCGAACTTGCACGCTGTTGTTTACGACCGCAGCCCGATCCAAGACCTCGCGCCGGTCGCCATTACGCAGACGTTCCCGCTGCTCACGCGGCTTGTCGCCGGGCGCGTCGTGGCAGACCTTGCACAGACGCCGTACCCGCCGCAGCCACAGGCAGATGTCAACGTCGGGCTAATCATCGAAAATGGGGTCACAGCAAGTATGCGCCCGTTCCGGCGGATGGTGCTGCGCACCCGCTCGCTGACGTGGAACCCCGACCAATTCCGGCAGCTGCACACAGACTACTGCTACGTCCCGCTGAACCACGACGAGATGTACGACCAATTTGATGCTTTTGTGCCGCAGGTGGCGCACTTCTACGCACACGGGCGCTTTAGTGATGCCGCCCGCCGCGACCCCTACACACAAGACCCGTTCAGCGAGCGCCCTGGATCTGGATTAATGTAGGCGCAAGCGGTTTTGACGAACAAATAGCTGGAACCTGTGCATGGCGGAATACGTCAATCAAGATAGGGCACGCAGGATGGTGTATGATAAATGGCGTTCACAAGGAGGCACACACAATGCTGCGCAATTTTATCTCTGGGGCAGTGATTTTGTTCTTCTGGATGGTGGTGGGGTTGTTCGGGCTAGCTTTGCTGGGCGGCGCAGACGAGATCGATACATGGTTTGTCGCGGTGGCAATCGGGGCGATGGCGTTGATGGGCACGCTGCTGTTCATCAACGAGCGCTTTGAACTGCGTGCCCGCGAACCGCGTACCACACGCCCGCAGGCGCGGACGGGGGACAAGCGCAAGCGCACGGACAACGACAGCGATTACGCCACGCGGGTGCAGGCGCTGATGGCAGTGATGGACGCCGAAGAGCGCGAGACGTTCAAGGCGGCGATGCGCCAGCGCCTGCTGGGGGATGAACCTGTGTTAGGCGACGACGGCGAGTACCCGGTCGATCTTGAAGAGTTCCGGCGCTACACCAACCAGGACATGTAGCCGCTAGCCGCCCAAGCGCGTGTAGTAGCCGTCCACCTGATTGCAGAACGACTGTGACGTACCCGCGTAGATGTAGGTGAATGTGTCGCCGTCCCGCGTGAACGAGCCGAAATTCCCGCAGGGTTCGTTTGCTGCCTGGGCGCTGAAGGTGTTCGGGTCGTTGGGGGAAACCGCACAAGACACGATGTTGTCGCGCAGCAAGTCCTGGTTCACCACGGCGACGGCACCCAGCGGGGGCACCTCGCCAGAGACAATGCCGACAAGATCCGCCTGGATGTACACCTGTGCTTCTACCGCGCCCACGTTGCGGTAGCACGCGATGAAGTCGTCTACGCGGCTGACGATAACGGCGGTAGCAATCCCGCTCAAGCTCTGCGCGTTGAAGGTATCGTCGTTGGCGGACTGCGCCGAGAACCCGCCCGCGCCGCTAATCAGGTTAATTGCCCCCTGGATGGAACTGGCATCTGCGGTGGTGTAGCCGGGCAGGGTGGGCAGGTAGTTCGCGGCACTGCTGCCAGACGGCACACCAACGCTCCCGCCGCTGCTGTTGCTGGGGGCACTGCTGCCCGTAGAACCGCCTGTGCTGCCGGGACTCTCAACCGCGTCTGCGCCGCTGGTGTTGCCGCCCGCGTTGCCCGTATTCCCTGAGGTGCCTGCCCCGCTGGAACCGCTGCCTGTGTTGTTACTCACGACCGCTGTAGGTGCCGCAAATGGGTTGCGCAGCGCAACCGTCTGCCCGCCGTACACGCTTGTGAAGACGAGCGTCATCAATAGGCAGGCGGCACACACAGAAAGCCCGACGAATATCGCTACGATGGCGATGAGACGGGCGTTGTTGCTGTCTCCGAACATGGTCTTGCCCTTCTTCGGTGAGATTGTTGGCTTTTCCAGGTAAATTATACACCGCGTACGGTATCACGACGGGTGCTGCCCTAAAAGTTGGGGAGCCGGGGCACAATTTGCGGGAGACTGCTACAGGCTTGCTCTGCCTTCGGCTAGCGGACACAATGCGCCCTGCAAAAAACAAAAGGACACAACCATACTATGAAAACCTGGAAAACCCTGTCACGCAAGCCGCTGCTAGACGCAGGTCCGCGCCTGCAAGTGGAGCAGCACGCGGTCGAACTGCATGATGGGCGTGTGATTGACGACTGGAGTTGGGTGATTACCCCGCCCTACGCAAACGTGATTGCGGTTACAGCAGACGGGCATTTTGTAGCGTTCCGGCAGACGAAATATAGCGTGGGGCACACGCTAGCGCCTGTCGGTGGGCACATCGAGCCGGGCGAAGCGCCGCTAGACGCGGCAATGCGCGAACTGCGCGAGGAAACGGGCTACGCTGCCCCACCGGAGAACTGGCGCTTTTTGGGCACGTACGCGGTAGACGCCAACCGTGGCTGTGGCACGGCGTCCCTGTACCTGGCGACGGGCGCGTACCGGGCGGGAGAGATTGAGTCCGACGATTTGGAGGAGCAGGAACTCATCTTGATGAGCCGTGAAGACGTGAACGCAGCGCTAACAGCGGCAGACTTTAAGGTGCTGCCCTGGGCGACCGCGTTTGCGCTGGCGCTGCTGCATTTGGACGGCGCATTGGGCTAACCATATCCTTGCGGAATCTACACAACGTTATAATTCGTTTCGTGCTACCATTAACGAGAATTATCGCTAACTTTGGTGCTAGTTAACTATGGTGTTCGTGTCTATTCCCAAGCTCATCCAAGACATTAACTATGCCCCCACCCCCAACCTTGTCGCGCAGGTCGCGGTGGACTGGTCTGTGGATTATGTGGGCGCGGCGGCAATCGTGCTGAACCGGGGCGATGCTGCACCGGATGTCATTGTACCGGCGGACAAAGCGCCAGACCAAGCGATCTTGAACCGCTTGCGCCACAAGGACGGCAGGTACGGCGAGGTGCTCCCGCAAGACCCGGCACATCCGAACGCGATGGTGATGCCGCTAGCACACGGAGATATGACGTACGGTGTGTTGTGGCAGGCATTCCCCGATGACATTGTGCGGGAAAAGCACCAGGATACCGTGCTGATGCTGGCAGGTCTGGTTGCCACCCGCATTCATCACCTGCTGACGCTGAACAGCGACGCCGAAATGAACGAGGTGGTGGGCACGCTCGCCCGGCAAACCACTCGCCTTAGCGCGGCAACGAGCGTGTCGAAGGTCATCATCAACTACCAGCACAAAGAAGACGTTACCGCCATGCTGCACGCGGTAACGGAGCTAATTTGCTACCGTTTTGGTTACGCCAGCGTGCAGGTGTACCTGTTGACGGAGGACAAACAAGCGCTGCGCTTGGCGATGGCATACACGCACGACGGTCCGCAGGAGATTGGGCAGGTGCCGCTGCTATCGCTGGGCGAGCAGAGCACCATCACCTGGGCAGTGACCGCGGATGAAACCGTCGTCACCAATGACGCGTCCCCCCAGTTACACTATCGGAAAAGCGAGCTTGTTGCCTTCGAGGTCGAGTCGCATCTGGTGGTGCCGCTGCGCAGCGGTACCCAGATGATCGGTGCGCTGGCAATCGACTGCGAAAAGCGGCACGCGTTCGAGCCACCGGACGTTGAGATCATGCAGAGCATCGCCGGGCAGCTTGCGGTGGGCATTAACGGGGCACGCCTATTCAATGAAGTGCGCGATCAAGCGCGGGATCTGACTGCGCTGACTGAGATTAGCCTGTTGGTGAATGCCACCCTGGACATTGACCAGCTTGCAGAGCGGGTTTACATCGCGTTCGAGGGACTACAGTCCCCCGATGTGTTCCAGTTCATCGTGTTCGACCGGATGAACGGAGTGCTCAATCTGGAGCAGTACACAGACGGCAAGCACGAGCGTATCCGCCGCCCCTATGCCCCTACCAGCGACCTCATCTCACAGATCATCGCGCAGGAAACGCCATTGTCCTGGCGGAATGAGCAGGAGCGCGAAACCGCCGGGGCGTTCTTCATGGTAGAGCAGGCAGACTACCCCTCGTTTTTGGGCGTGCCCATGATGGCGAAGGACAGCGTGATGGGTGTGATGTGTTCTTTTTCAGAGCGCCGAAACGCCTTCAATGACAGTGCGCTACAGGTGATGCTCACATTTGCTAACAGCGTCGCCGTTGCCATAGACAACGCAGACCTGTTCAATTACACGGCACGGCGCGTGCAAGAGCTAGCGATTATCAACGAGATTAGCCATGTGCTGGGGCGCAGCCTTGGCGATGGGAACTTCTGGGAGATGGTGCAGCGGCAGATTGCATCGCTGTTTGAGGGGTCTGCATTGTTTGTAGCGCTAAAGGACACCGAAAACCCGAACCTGCTGCGCTTCCCGCTTGTTTCCGACACGACCATGACGCCCCAACAGTACAGCCCGATACAGGTGGTGGGGCTTTGCCGCGCTGTGCTGGAAAACGAGCAGGTTTTGCTGTTTGCAGACCTCCCCGCAGAGCAAGAACAGGTCCGTGCGCTGGGTGTGACCCCGCAGCCAGAGGAACCGGGTTACGGCGCACGCTCCTGGCTGGGGGTGCCGATGACCAACTCCGATGGGGTGGTGAGCGGTTTGATTGCGGTATTCCACAAAAGCGCGTCCCAGTACGATGACCAGGACTCGTCGCTGCTGATGACGGTGGCGGCGCAGTTGTCGCTATCGTTGGAAAATGCGCGTCTGTTCCATGCAGAGCGGGAACGCCGCCAGATTGCAGACCTCCTCATTGATGTGGGGCGCACGGTAGCGTCTTCGCTGGAGCGCGACGAGGTGCTGGAGCGCATCTTGGAGCAGATGCAGCGCGTGGTGGACTACGACACGGGCACGGTTATGTTGAACGCGCCAGGTGCCGCGCACCCTGGGGAACTGATCGTCTCTGCTGCGCGGGGACCGCTCTCGGTGCCGCTGGGCACACGCCTGCGTTTCTTCGACGACAGCCTGATGATGGACGTGTACCGTGACCAGCGGGTGGTTATCGTCAATGATGTGCTGGAAACAACGGGCTGGGAGGCGTTCAACCTCTCGCCCCACATTGTGCCTGCCGTGCAGACGCGGGCGTGGATGGGCGTGCCCATGATGATTGGCGAGCAGGTGATAGGGTACATCTTCCTGGACAAAATGGAGCCAAACAGCTTCTTCCAGCGTGATGCGGACACTGCCTTTGCGCTGGCGCGGCAGGCGGCAATTGCCGTGGAGAATGCGCGGTTGTTCACCTCCGAGCATAAGCGCCGCCAAGTGGCAGACACGCTCATTGAAGTGGGGCAGGCGGTGACGTCCCAGTTGGAGCGTGACGCAGTGCTAGAAAGCATCCTGGAGCAAATGCAGCGCGTGGTGGACTACGACGGCGCGACGGTGATGCTGCCCGCCCCCGGCGTAGAGGACGCCAGCGAGATGATCGTCTATGCCATGCGCGGGGACATCAGCGCACACCCAGGGATGCGCATTTACTTTGATGAGGACAGCCTGAACACACAGGTTTACCAAAACCGCCAGCCGATGCGGGTTGATGACGTGCAGTTTGTGGATAACTTCAATGGTAGGTTGGGAGATGGCACCGCCAAGGAGGAACAAACGCGCTCCTGGATTTGCGTGCCGATGTTGATGCAAGATCGCTTTGTCGGCTTTATCACCGTGGATAAGTTTGTGCCTAACTACTACACGCAAAGCGATGTGGACACCGTGTTCGCGCTATCGCGGCAGGCGGCGATTGCTGCCGAAAACGCCCGGCTTTTTGAGGCGGAGCAAGAGCGGCGGCAGGTGGCAAACATGCTCATTGACGTGGGGCGGGTGGTGGCATCGACCCTAGACCAGGACAAGCTGATGCAGCGTATTCTGGATCAGCTACAGCGGGTGGTGGACTACGACGGCGCCAGCATCATGATTTCCACCGAAGAAACCGACATGAGAATGACAAACATGCTGGTCGCCACGCGCGGTGCCGTGGGGTCGCCGCCGGGCACGCTGGTGTTTTTTGGCGACGAACACCCGATCCAGTCGATTTACGACCGTCAGCGCGTGGTCATCATCCCGGATGTGCAAGAGCACGCATCGTGGCACGATGTCACCATGGATGGTCCGCAAGAACTGCTGCCTGTGCGTGCTTGGATGGGTGTGCCCATGTTGGTGCAAGACCGCATTATCGGCGTCATCACGCTGGACAGCTTTAAGCACAATACCTACGACCGACAGGACGCAGAAACTGCTTTCGCACTGGCACGGCAGGCGGCGATTGCCATCGAGAACGCGCAACTGCACGAACATCAGAAGGCGCGTGCCAAGCGCTTGTCCACATTACACCGCATTGCCAGCGTCGTCAGTACCCGGCTAGATACCGCCCGCGTGATGACCGACGCGGCGCACCTGCTGAAAGACCTATTCGTCGCAGCGAACTGCATGATCGCGCTGCGGGTGAAAGACACGCCAGGGACGGTAGTGGTTGCATACCCGTCGTTGCCAGCGGCGATACCCATTTCACTGGATGACAGCGCGACCCACGAGGAGTTAATGGCGGAGCGGGCGATTGCGACGCTTGCTGCTACCAACGACGACCCCATGGCAGACCTGCTAACTCAGGCGGGGCTGGCGCAGGCGTTGGTGCTGCCGCTCATCTCCAACGAGGTGCTGATCGGGTTCATCGGGCTGGAACTGCGCGAGCCAGAGCAACTGCTGAACAACGCGGAGGAGTACCAGACGTTCACCGCGATTGCGAACCAGGTGGCAGTCGCCATTTACAATGCGGAACTTTACGAGCAGTCACTCGCCGCCAACCAGCTCAAGAACCAGTTCCTTGCCACCATCAGCCACGAACTGCGTACGCCGCTTAACGCGATTATCGGCTACACCGATATGCTGCTGAGCGGGATATATGGGCTTTTGAACAGCAAACAGATTGACCGGATGCAGCGTGTGTTCGACAACGGCAACCGCCTGCTAGAGCTAATCAGCGATGTGCTTGACCTGTCCAAGATTGAGGCAGGCAAGTTTGAGCTAGAAATCGCGCCGCTGGACGTGAGCGCAGTGGTCAATGATGCTGTCACGTCTATCGCACCACAGGCAGAGGCGAAGTCCCTGCCGCTGAAGATAACAATTGCGGAAGACCTGCCCGCTGCCCAGGCAGATAGTGGGCGCATCCGGCAGGTGCTAACGAACCTGCTGAGCAACGCGGTGAAGTTCACCAGCGGCGGCGAGGTTACCTTGCGGGTGCACACGGCGGCAGTGCACGACGGCTCTGCCAGCGAGATTGACATACCTGCTGCGCTGGACGTGAGCGACGGGAAGTGGTTGGTGTTCCAGGTGTCGGACACTGGCATTGGCATCAGCGAGGAAGACCAGCGCATTATCTTCGATGCATTCCGGCAAGTCGACGGCAGCGCCCGCCGTCAGCATGAGGGGACGGGGCTGGGGCTGGCAATTTCGCGCCAGATCACCGAAATGCACAATGGGCACATCTGGGTAAACAGCGAACCGGGCGTGGGGAGCTGCTTTATGGTACTGCTGCCCACATTGGACGTGCCAGCGCCCAAAGATGTGACGTTGATTGAGTCTGACACGGGGGTGAGTGTGCTGGAACCCAGCGAGCAGCCCGTGCTGGTGGTGATTGACGACGATGCGACTGCGCTGCAACTCATCCAGGATTATTTGAGTGTGCACGCCTACCGCGTGATTTGCACCAACCGTCCCACACACGGTTTGGCGCTGGTGCGGCGGCATCGCCCGGCGGTGGTGCTGCTGGACGTGATGATGCCCGATATGGAGATGGATGGGTTTGCCGCGCTCGCCGCGTTGAAGGGCGACGAAAACACGTCGGACATCCCGGTGGTGATGCTTTCTGTGGTGGAACACAAGCCGGAGGCAATGCGCCTGGGCGCTGCGGCGTACATCCCTAAGCCGATCAACCAGATGAAGTTGCTGCGCGTGATCGAGAAGTTCACACGGGACGAACGCCGCGTTTAGGGTGCGGGGGGCGGGTTGCGCGGCAGCGTCACCGTGACCGTCGTGCCCTGCTTCTCGATGCTTTCCACTGCAATCTCACCGCCGTGCTGCTCCACGGCGTACTTGACGATGCTCAACCCCAGCCCGGTGCCTTTGAAGGTGGTGGCGTTCTTCGCCCGGAAGAACGGCTGGAACAGCAAGCGCAACTCATCTCGTGGAATGCCCACACCATAGTCCTGCACGCGTAGTTTGATCTGGTCGTCATCCAGGTTGAGGTCGAAGTCGACGCGGTCTGCGTCGGGCGAGTATTTGACCGCGTTGGTGAGCATGTTGTTGATGATCTGTGTCATGAGGGTGCGGTCACCATAGATGGTGGCGTCGTCGCCGACCTGCCGGAACACAACGGGCGGCGCACCGTGCGCCTGGTTGATCGTCCGCACGAGCGTTGTTGACAAACGGTGCATGTCGATGGCTTCTGGCTGGAACGCAACCTCCCCACGCTGTGCCCGGCTCACTAGCAGCGCATCGTCCAGCATTGCCTCCATGTGATTGACCTGATCGGCGATGCGCTCAAAATGTTGGTCACGCCGCTGCTGCGGCATGGTGTCGCTGTAGTCGCGCAGCAGTTCGCCAGACGACGCGATGACGGTGAGCGGGGTGCGGAACTCGTGTGTGACGGTGAGGATAAAGCGGGATTTGAGGTCGCTCAGTTCGCGCTCTGCCTCTAACGTGCTGCGCAGGTTGCTCTCTATCGCTTTGTGCCGGGTAATATCCTGGATGCTGCACACGAGATTGGGTTTGGCGGTGGTATCGTGCAATTGCACGGGCGAGAGGGTGAGTTGCGCGTCGAAGGCGCTCCCGTCACGCTTCAGCAGCTTCAGTTCGATGCCGTGGGCAGGTTCTTCCCCCGTGAGCGCCTGATCGGTAAGCTGCTGTAAGGCGTGTTGGTGCGCTTCGGTAGTTAGCGCAAAGATGGGGCGGCGGAAGTACTCATCGGGGGCAATGCCAAACAACTTCTCAAATGCCGGGTTCGTCTGCACGATGTGCCCGTCCGGGTTGAGCAGCGCGATTGCCTCACTGGTGCGGTTAAGGATCGTCTCCACGCGGCGGCGCACCTCATCCAGGGCGGCGGTGCGTTCCTGCACGCGCTGTTCGAGGTCGTCTGCGTGGTTTTGCACCGCCTCGAACAGGCGCAGGTTCTCGATAGCGGTGGCGGCGTGGTCAGCAAAGGCAAGCAGTCCCTGCCATTCGTAGTGGTTGAAGCCGTCTAGCTGCTCGCTCTGTAAATCCAGCACGCCGATGATGTCCTTGTGTGTTTTCAGCGGGATAACCATCTCCGAGCGCGTGCGCGGCTCACCTGGGAAGTAGTTGGGCACCTTCTCGACATCCGGCGCGTAGACGACATTGCCAGTTGTTGCCGCCTCCACCACCAGCCCCTTGCCGTGCAGGTAGAGCGGGGCGCTGGCACCCACGCGGTAGCTGCCTGCGCGTGCCACGCGCACCAGTTCGCTGTTCTCCGGGTCGAGCAGCATCACGCCACAATCCGCCTTGTGGAAGGCGCTGACAACGGTTTCTGCAATCGCTTGGCACAGCTCGTCCAGGGTGTGGTGGCGCGTGAGCGGCGTGGACAGGAACGAGTTATGGCGGTTGATACTTTCCAGCACGGTTTCTGTGTTGCGCAGCTTCTCTTGTAGCTGCATCGTCTTGATGAGCGGGGCGACGTAGGGCATTACCGCTGTAATGCGGCGCAGGTGTGCGGGGGTTAGCCCGTGGGTGTGGTCGCTGCTGAGGCTGACGATGCCGATGACCTCGTCTTTGCGCAACACGGGCACGCCAAGCCAGGAACACACCCAGCGCAGCGCGTCACTCGTTACCCACTCCGGGTGGGCGGTTGTATCCGTCACCAGCAGCGGCTCGTGCGTGCGGGTAATCCAATCTAAGAGTGGGAGGCGTGCGCCGGGTTGGTCGCTTTCCATCAGGCGTAGGTCATTAGCGTCGTAGTTGCGGCAGCGGAACAGGCGCAGGATGCCGTTATCGGTAAGGCGCACGTCGGCGGCAGTGTAGGGTACGAGCGTTGCCAACACGTCAAACAGTGCGGTAGCCGCATGTGAAGGGTCATCCTCCTCGTTGGCGATGTCTGCCAGTTGGCGTACGGCGTCAGCGACCCGCTGCTCATTTGTGGTATGTATAGTTTTAACGGCAATATCCGCCAGGGATTGTGTTTGCAGGTCGCTCTTGTTCACGATGTGGGCGTCGGGAGGCGCTGCCGGCGTTGATGATGTACCGTTCGATAAGACCAGCATCGGCGTGGATGGGTATGCCGCACGAGCTGCCGCTGTTACAGCAGGCACATCTGCTACGTCTAAAACGATAAGCTCTCGTTCTGTGTGGTCATCCGGCAGGGTGTTGGGTTTCGTTACCGTCACCTGCAACCGCTCATCTGTTAGCGGTGGGTACGCTTGCCCATCAAGCGCGTGTCGCTCATCAAGGATGAGTAAGATAGAATATGTGTGTGCAGAAGAGATCATGTGACACGAATGTTCAATTTACCGGAGTATTCTACGTATTGTATGGTTTTTGTTATACGATGTCACGGTGGTGAATTGCGGTCTAGCTTCTTAATCATGTCAAATTTTTGTAAGCAAAACAACACATGAGTGAACAACCCTCACCGGAGGCGCGTGCCAGCGGTGTATTTTTGCTGAGTTTGGCAGCACTTGCCCTGTTCGATTTCTGGTTTCCGGGCATTTTTTTCGCTGTTGGCGTGGCGGCGATTGTGTGGGCGCGTGCCGTTGAACAGCGCCACCCCGCCCGCATCGGTTGGATGCTTTTGGCGGTGGGCGGGGTGTTCTGGATGCGCGACCTGTTCATCGGGTGGGGCGTGCCAGACCTGTTCCCGTTAGCGATGATTGCGCTGGGCGTGATGCTAGCACTGGGCATCGACTGGCGGCGCTGGTTCCCTAACTTGTGAGTTACGCAACCCGGCTGGTGATCCACACACCATCACCGGGGTTCCGCTCGTGGGCAAGGTAGAACACACGCTGCTTTTGACGGCGGGCGTCGTCTTCCGTCAGCCAAAACGACAGCTTACGCCCCTTCATCGCGGCGAGGTGCTCTAGCGCTGCCATGCTGTGGGCACAGGCAACACCATTATGCTTTGACCACGGGCAGGAGCAGTTCACGCGCACTTCGCCATCTGGCATAAACTGTACCTTCACCACATGGTTGTTAAACTCGTTGGAGCGGCTTTCTACCACGAACGTGCTCAGGTTAATGGGCATCACGCTCAGGTTACGGCTGCGCCCCTGGATCTTCTTGATTTGTTTGGGCTTCATAGGTTCCTCATACCATCAAGACGCAACTACATTTGTTCTAATTATAGCACGGTGCCCCTGTTCTGCGGTGTAGAAACCTGTAAATGCGGCATAAGAACGGTATATGCGTTCGCATCCCCAACGCAGGTGAGCGTCAGGTTTGTCCCCCGTTGACACCCGCCCTCATATCTACGAACATAGAGCACGTAGGCAGCATCCATGTGCACCAACTGCGAGGGTCTCCATGCCGCAAAACAGCCGCCGCATCCGTGTGATGCGTATCATTGCCCGCCTGAACATCGGCGGTCCGTCTATTCACGTCTCTTTGCTGACGGAGCGCCTGCCCAAAGAAACCTACGAAACGATGCTGGTGGTGGGTGTGCTGGAAGAACAAGAGGGCGATATGTCCTACTATGCGGCGGAGCGCAACCTAGACCCCGTGCTGGTGCCGAACCTGCGCCGGGAGATTAGCCCAGTGCAAGACCTGCGCGTGCTCTCCGCTGTGCGCAAGCTCATCCGCGAGTATCAACCGGATGTGGTGCACACGCACACGGCAAAGGCAGGGTTCATTGGGCGGCTCGCTGCCCGGCTAGAAGGTGTGCCGGTGGTAGTGCACACCTTCCATGGGCATGTATTTAAGGGTTACTTCAGCCCGCTCAAGTCACAGGCATTTGTGCAAATGGAACGCCTCGCTGCCCGCTGGGCAGACACGATCATTACGCTGACGGACAGCCTGCGCCGCGAACTGGTAGAAACGTATCACATCACGCGTAAGGGGCACATCACGGTGCTGCCCCTGGGGCTAGATTTGGAGCCGTTTGTGAAGGTGCATCGGCATAACGGCGCGTTCCGGGCAGCCAACAGCATTCCAACGGATGCGCCGCTAATCGGTAACGTGGGGCGTTTTGCCCCGGTGAAGAACCATCGGCTGTTTGTGGACGCGGCAAAGCTGGTGCTGGACAAGAAGCCGGACGCCTATTTTGTGCTTGCCGGCGACGGTGAAACTCGTGCAGACATCGAAGCGTACATCGGCAAGCTGGGCATCGCGGAGCGTGTTATCATCACCGGGTGGATTAAAGATACGATGTCCGTCTATGCAGACCTGAACGTGAAGGTCATCAGCAGCAAGAACGAAGGCACACCCGTTACACTCATCGAAGCGCTGACGACGGGCTGCCCCGTGGTGAGCACCAATGTAGGCGGTGTGAGCGAAATGCTGGACGGCGGTTCGTTTGGGATGCTGGTACCGCCAGACAACCCGGACGCGATGGCAGCAGCGATTATCCAAACGCTGGATAACCCCTATGACCCGGAACCTGCGCGGCAGGCGATGGTCAACCGCTATGGCATCGACCGACTGGTGCGCGACATTGACGGACTGTACCAGGGGCTGCTCACGCGCAAGCGTGCCAACCCACGCAGCTCAGTTTAGGGGTGTGGGCATGACTGCCCTCTACGAGCCACCCGGCACTATCGTCCGCACATTCCAGGCGGCGGATGCAGGCGACCTGCAAAATGTGTGGGGCGGGGGGCAAGCAGAGCGACAAGTGCATTTACGCGCTGCCGGAACACGCGTTTACACCGGGGCAGTGACCCCAATTTGCTTTGGCAACACCTTTTCGCCACAATAGGTACCATCGCTTTTAGTGGTAGATTGACCACCCATGCAAAACCTCTCTAGCAAGTCCATTCCGCTGCTCATCAGCAAGCTCACATCAGCGATTGTCGCCAGCCACCGGGGGCGCGAAGTGCGCGACTACCACATCCGGCGAGAGTTCATCAAAGACGAGTTGGTGATGCGGGGTGAGGCGGCAGTTGAACCGATGCTAGACCTGATGCGGACGCGCGAGGATGACGTGGTGGCACATGCGGCGGATGTTATCGGGCGGATTGGCTCTCCGGCGGCGGTGATCCCACTGGCGCGAATGCTGGCAGAGCCAGCGCCACAGCCCACCAAACAAAGCGCGGCAAAGGCACTGCGTCGAATTAACACACCGGAAGCAGCACTGGCGGTGAACATCTGGCAGGGGCGGGTCGAGCAGGTTCGAGAGCGGGTGCAAGCGTTTGTGAGCGATAACGCACAGGACGACGCGCTGGCGTCGCGGCTTGCTCACCTGGCGCAGAGGCATCATGTGGGGCTGGCACGAGTGGCAGATGCCTACCTGTTGATGAGCAGTGAGCAGCGATTGTCTGTGGATGCGCTCGCCCGGCTGGATGGACTGCGGCTGTCCCCGGCGGAGTGCGCCTACATCGAGGCGGTTGCGACACCAAATGATCAGACGGATTGATCGGCGGGAGCGTCCTCGCGGGCGGAACGAGCCGCCGCCAAGGTCTCTAGCCCCTCTTCCAGCGAGTTAACAATCTGGAAAACGGTTCTCAGTTGTGGGTAGGCGTTGAGCAGCGCACGGGCAATGCTCTCCTGTGCAGGGTGCATATTCAGCAGAACCGCCAACCCGACGTTTTTGGCACCAATGGAACGCATTGCCACGTCTTTCATCTGGGAGAGGAAACGCCCTGGGGGAATCGTCTTGGCATGGGTGAAATCAATAATGGCGTCCACATAACAGTCCGCCTGTGCTGCGGTTTGCTCTGCTTGCTGGTTCAACGCTAAAAACTCATCCATTGTCCAAGGGTCAATGATAGTGAAATAGAGCACTGCATCATCTTCGCTAAACCAATCTAAAAGCACGGACATCGTGAACGCTACCTTAGGCAAACTTCGAATACAACACACCGGGTAAAGGATACGTCATTGGATAGGTGCTTGTCAATTCGTTTTTGTAATCATATGTAATTATTGAATCCGCCCAGTCCTGGGATAGTATGTCAATATTGACATGTTATCGTATCAGGTCTACAATCATTCATGAAACGCGGAGAAGGTAAACATGCTGAAGTACATTTTGCTCGGCTTTTTGAGCTACGGGCAACTCACCGGGTACGACCTTAAGCGCCTGATTGATAACTCTACGGTGCACTTCTGGAATGCGTACCACAGCCAGATCTACACAACGCTGCGCAAGATGGAGGCGGACGGCTGGGTTGGTTCTACCCAGGCGGACGACAGCGATGACAAGCTCAATCGGCGCTCGTACACGCTTACGCAAGCGGGTGAGGCAGCGCTTACGGAGTGGCTGGCAAAGCCGCTGACGCAGCTACCCGGCACCAAGGACGAACTCATGGTGCGCGTGTTCTTCTCCGCACGGCGAGACAAAAACGCTACGCTTGACGAACTGCGTCACCAACGCGAACTGCATCGGCAGCGGCTGGCAACATACGAAGGCTACCGGGTAGAACGGCTGCTGCCAGACGATGCAAATACGAACACCGATACTGATGCTGCCTTTTGGGGGATGACGCTGCGCCACGGCATGGCATACGAGAAGATGTATATTGCGTGGCTAAGCGACGTGATCGCGGAAATAGAAGCAATCTAAAAAATTTGCGCAACTATGTCAACTTTAACACGTAAAGAGTGTAAGTAATGCGGGGGTCTACCCTTGCTTCAATAACCATCAGGTTTACACACATTCAGGAGATTACAAATGTCTAACGCACAATTCCGCATTTTCGTCCGGTGGGCACACATCATCGAGGCGGCATTCATCGGGGCATACCTGTACAGCCCCTGGAGCGCAAACCCGGTCTTTTCCGCCATTGTGCTGTACATCATGTTCCCGGCAATGGTGATTAGCGGCGTGCTCATGTGGCAGCAGCCCAAAGTGATGAAGTGGGTGAAAGGTCTGCGTCAGGGTGGGCAACGTGCCTGAGCAAACACAGCGGGTTGCACTGGTTACGGGGGCGTCATCGGGCTTCGGTGAGCTGATTGCGGACCAATTGATGAATGAGGGCTGGTGGGTATTTGGCACCAGCCGACGAGAACGCGCAGACACGGAGACAGGCGTGCACATGCGCGTGATGGACGTGACCGACGATAAATCTGTAGCGCGATGTGTGCACGATGTGCTGGCAGAAGCGGGCAGGCTTGACGTGTTGGTGAACAACGCGGGCATCGCGCACAGCAGTTTTGCGGAGGAAACCCCGCCCGATGTCGCGCAGGCGGTGATGGATACGAACTTCTACGGCGCGGTGCGCGTGACCAATGCTGTGTTACCTGCCATGCGTGCGCAGCGCAGCGGCACCGTCATCAACATCAGCTCGCTTGCCGGGCTGATCTCGCCGCCCGCGCAGGCGTTTTGCGCTGCCAGCAAACACGCGCTGGAGGGTTACATGGAGGCGCTGCGCTACGAGATCGAGGCGTTTGGGGTGCATGTGGTATTGGTAGAGCCGGGCTTCTTCAAGACGAGCATTCACCACAACATGGACGCGCAGCTACAGAACCCGATCAGCGACTACGACGCCCGCCGCCAGCAGGTGTTCGACGCGATTGAAAGCAGTATCGAAACGGGGGACGACCCGCAGAAGGTCGCCACCTTGGTTGCGAGAATCGCCACAACGTCAGAGCCTCGCCTGCGCTATCGCGTCGGCACGGATGCGGTGTTCACGCCGCTGCTGCATAACCTGTCTCAGCCGTTGTTTGCTTGGGGACTGCGGCGCAAGTTCAACCTGGCGTAAGGGACTGACGGCGTTGTGTGACGAAGCGGGTCATGCAACGCGCCAGACCTGCACAATGGTTATACGTGGCGCTTGCCGTGGGTGCCGCTTCGCAGCACAATCCTGGGACAATTTCAATACTGTGCCTAAGAGGAGCTATCCCATGCGCCATGTTGCCATTCTGGTTTTCGATCAGGTTGAAGTACTGGATTTTGCCGGTCCGTACGAGGTGTTTAACGTGACTGGGGAGAAAAACGACCCCACGCCGTTTAATGTGTTCACCGTGGCGGAGAGCACCGCGCCCGTTCGTACACGCGGGCAGTTCAGCGTGAACCCCAACTACAGCATCTACACGATGCCACCTGCACAGGTGCTCGTGATTCCCGGTGGTAGAGGGGCACGGGCGCTGCTGGACAAACCCCATATTCTGGAATGGCTACGGGAACAGCACGAGCAGGTTGAACACATGGTGTCTGTGTGTACGGGTGCGTTGCCGTTGGGCAAAACCGGGCTGCTGGACGGGCTAACCGTCACGACGCACCACGGCAGCATTGACCATCTGCGGTCACTGGTGAGTGAAAACACTACCGTCTTGGCTGACCAGCGCTATACCGACAACGGCAAAGTGCTCACGGCGGGCGGCATCAGCGCAGGCATTGACCTGTCTCTGTATTTGGTGCGTAAGCTGCTGGGGGATGATGTGCTGGCGAAAACGCTGACAGAAATGGAATATGCGTGGACGCCCGCGACTGACCTTGTGTGGAAGGAGAAGGCAGCGGCGCTGACCGAGTAACCGGGCCAGGTTGCGGCTAGGGCACGTGCAGACGGAATTTAGCTGTCGAAGATCATGTACATCAAGCGTAAGACGGTGTTCTTGACCACTTCACCGTCTGTGGCGATGCACGGCATGATGGGTATGTCATCACTAATGCGCAGCATCACGCGCAGGTCGTTTGTGCTCCATGCGCGGTAGTGATTTTGCTTGTTCGCAGCGATGATGATGGGGATGTTGTCGTGCTGGGCGCGGATGGTGTAGAGCACGCTGATAAACTCGCCAAAGGTTTCCGGCTTGGTGCTGTCTACCATGACGATGTAGCCGTGTACGTCCAACCCCTCGATCAGGTCACGCAGCCAGATAAAGTCGAATCGCTCTGCGCTGGGTGGCTCTAGAAACTGCAACATCAGGGCGGGGTCTGCCGCGACCTGCCCATAGTACCACTGCGCCATGCCCTCGCCGCGCTTGGCGGTGCGCTGGCTGATAGTGTTGATGAAGGTCGTCTTGCCGGAGCCATACAAGCCCAACACACCGATATTCATTGTTTCGATCTGGGTTTGTGCGGCAGTCATAAAGCACCTTCCGGTGAATGCTATACCCGACGATAATTGATCTCATTGTACTGCCAATACGCGCCCACACCATGATTTTGTGCAGCTTTCACGCGGTTTCTGTAATATTTTTACATCTTTCATGCAAAAACCTAACCAAATCAAACCGAGCGCCGACTTCCATTGGGAATAGACCAAAACAGCTCATGCGAAACACCGTCACATTGGGTATCTTAGACGTATCATCAATTTTGCATTGACGAGGAAGTGCTGTGCAGGGCAAAGCTAAAGTTCTTATCTTCATCGTGAGTTACAACGCAGAGGCGTTCATTGAATCTGTGCTGGATCGCATCCCGCAGGATGTGTGGCACAACCCGGACTACGACCTGGAAGTGCTGGTTATCGACGACCAATCGCAGGACGAGACCTTCCACCGAGCAGACGCATGGCGCCGCCGCTACCCAAATACCAACGTGACGGTGCTGTACAACCCGGTGAACCAGGGCTACGGCGGCAACCAGAAGATTGGTTACTACTACGCGCTGGAAAACGGCTTCGACGCGGTGGTGCTGCTGCACGGCGATGGACAGTACGCGCCGGAATACCTGGACGAGATGATACGCCCGCTCATCAGCGGGGAGGCAGATGTGGTGTTTGGCAGCCGCATGATGAACCGCTTTGATGCGCTAAAGGGCAAAATGCCGCTGTACAAGTGGGTGGGCAATCAGATTTTGACCACCGCGCAAAACCTCATCCTGGGCAGCGACCTCAGCGAGTTCCACACAGGCTACCGGGCGTACAGCACAGCAGCGCTGCGGGCGGTGCCATTCGCCTACAACAGCGACTACTTCGACTTCGACACAGACATCATCATTCAGATGTTGGACACCGGGCAGCGCATCAAAGAAATCCCCATTCCCACGTTCTACGGTGATGAAATCTCTCGTGTGAACGGCTGGCGCTACGCCGCGCTGATTATCGGCACCACGATTCAGTCCCGGTTGACGCCGCGCGGACTGCTGTACGACCGCAAGTTTGACTATGACCAGACGAACGAGTACTACACGCTCAAGCTGGGCTACCCCAGCAGCCACCAGTTCGCGCTAGACCGGGTGCGGGCAGGGATGCGGATTTTGGATGTGGGCAGCGGACCGGGCTACATGACCAAAGCGCTGCACGAGCGCGGCGCAAAGGTCACATCGGTTGACCGCTTCATTCACCCGGCGACTGAGCAGTATTCCGTGCGCACCATCCAATCCGAGGTAGAAGACTACGATGTGACGACCGAAGACGCCGACGTTGAATTGGTGCTCATGCTGGACATCATCGAGCACCTGCGAGACCCGGAGGCGTTCTTGCTGCGGTTGCGCAGCCACTACGCGGCGGATAACCCGCCCACGCTGCTAATTACAACGGGGAACGTGGCGTTTTTTGTGGTGCGGTTTGGGCTGCTGCTGGGGCAGTTTAACTATGGCAAAAAGGGCATTCTAGATCGTGACCACCGCCGCCTGTTTACGTTTGGCAGCCTGGAACGCACGCTGCGCTCCACGGGCTACGACGTATTGGAGGTGCACGCCATCCCCGCGCCGTACCCGCTTGCCGTTGGGGATAATGCGGTGTCACGCTTTTTGCTCTCGCTAAACGGGATGCTGAATGTGTTCTCGAAGGGATTGTTCGCCTACCAGATGGCGGTGGTGGCGCGTCCGCGCCCGATGCTGCATCACCTGCTGGAGCACGCGCAAAGCGCCAGCGAACAGCGCCTGCGTGAAGTGAGTGGTTAAGGTTACTTGAGCTGTGTTGAGGGCGGCACTTTCGCCGCCCTCTGCCGAGGCGACCTAGCCCGTCGTTAGGATGCGGTCGCGTGCCTCGCGTGCGGGGTCGAAGTTCGGGTTAAATTGCAGCGCGGAGTTGTAGTTGGTCAGGGCACGTTCCACTTCGCCCAGCCCTTCCCGTGCGACGCCTGCATAGTAGTACGTTTCCTCTACGTACTGCCCGCCGCCGTCGTTGAGGTTCGCCTGCGCCAGGTCAATCACGTCCTGGTAGCGCCCGACGGCGTTGTACGCCTCAAACGGACCGAACTGATACCACAACATACGCCAGGGCAGCCCGTGCTTGCGTGCTTCGTCGTAGGCAGCAGCAGCGAACTCGTAGTTGCCCTGCATGACGTAATTGCTGCCGATGTTGAACCACGCGAATGGGTCTTGCGGGTTGGCGGTGGCGTCTTGCTGCGCTTTGGTGAGCGCGTTTTGCACGTTGACGACCTCGTCGGCGTCTGTGCCCAGCAGCGCCATGAGTTCGGGCTGGCGCTCAATCGGGTACAGCACAATGTAGACGTAGTTGAAGTGCTTCCACTTGTCTGCTATTTCCGTGTAGGCGTAGGGGTAGTTCTCGCCGTCGTAGCTGTCATTGGTGATAAACGTGCTGGTGCTATCATCGTAGCCCTTCATCAGCAGGTAGTGCCCCATCCAGCCGAGGTCGTGCGGCGGCGGGTCGTAGCCAGCTTCAATCAGCACGGGGAACTCATTGGAAATCAGCGTCTTGAGTGTGTCCAGGGTGCCGCCATAGCGCTTGGTTGCCTGCACACCGATGCTGGTGTGGTTGTTCACGTAGTCCACCATCTGCCATGGGCTAACGTTCTTGTCCTCGTAGTCCGGCTTCAGCCACGTTGCCGCAACGTTCTGGTTGTCTGCATAGCCGAAGTAGCTTAGCCCCATCGTGAGTGTGGCGGGTCCGCAGTTATTCCAGCCCTGTGCCTCATAGCGGAAGCCGCCCATGCTGTAGGCACCGGGCAGCAGCTCGCCGGGCGCAAGCAGGGTGGTGGATGTGCCGCTCTGTTGGTCGTCGGTTTCCTGGGCGAGTGCGCCGGGCACAAGCACAGCGGCGAGCAAAACTGCCCCTAACGCGATCAAACGCTGAATGGTTGTCGTGTGGGTTTGGGTCATGGTGGGCGCTTAACCTCTTCTCATATTGCGCATCACGGGCATTATTACATAGGCAGTGTGGCTTTGCCATGCCGCGCGGGCAACGATTAGGCTACGCTTTAGCTGCTTCTGCCAGGGTGCTGCCTGCCGTACCTGCCCGATACGATGTTCTAACCAAGTTGATATGGGGCACTCGCTGGCGCAAAAACGCACCTAAAGCTAGCATATTGATGACAGTTTTTCATATAAACAGACAAAAATTGTGAATGCCGTAAAATTTGTTTGACATCTTAAGTTATTCGATTAGATTAGGGATAGGTCATCATCATGCTGTATCGCTCCAGAGGCGCCACACCAGCGAGAACATTTATCACACTAATTGTGCTTGGTATGCTTGTTGGTGTGGGCTTCTTTACGTTTGATCACCTCCGTCTCTCACAAATCATCCAACCGCCTGGCACACCCACTGCCGCGCCTGTCGCCGGGTTGCCCACGCCACCACTCACCCCGATGAGCGCAGCGCTAGCACCCCTAGACCCCACGGACGCGCCGGCAGCGTCACCTGTGATGGGATCGGTGTTTATCCCGTCCGTTGGCATCTACGGAGAGGTCATCACTGCGATTATCCGGGGGAACACGTGGGATGTGACGCATTTGGGCACGTATGTGGGCTATTTGCAGGGCACGGCGTGGTTGGGGCAGCCCGGCAACGTGGTGCTGAGCGGGCACGTAGAGATGGCAGACGGGCGGCAGGGTGTGTTCGCCGCGCTGGGGGATGTTTCCGTTGGGGATGAGGTTGTGCTCACGGCAAATGAGCAGGAACATCGCTACCGCGTGCGGGAAACCCGCAGTGTGCAGCCCGACGACCTGAGCGTGGTGCAACCGACCGATACATCTGTGCTCACGCTCATTACGTGTGCCGACTACAACTTCCTGCGCAACGTGTACGATACGCGCCTGGTGGTGATCGCAGAGCCAATGTGATGTCACGCCAGTAGTGGTGCTTTCGCGGGGGATTGACCTGCGTGACGAGCGCCTACCAGTAGGTTATGCGATGATTAGGAGTTGTACTTATTGGATGCTGTGCGGTTTGCTGCGTAGCAAGCTGTGTTACACTTTATACCGATTGCGATAAAACCGCGTGCTGGTGCGTGGTACCCCCTTTACAGTAAGGAGAGAGGTGAGCAAGTACCCACACATGGGCAACCTGCACATTAACGACGAACTCCTTGAGCGGCTGCAAACGCTGGCAGCGGCACAGCACACCTCCGTCGAAACCCTGCTAGAAACGCTGCTAGATAACCCCAACACTTCGGACAGCCTCTCATTGGGAGCGCTTGAAATTGCTGCTGATGCGGTGGTTGCCGTTGATGATGAGCAGACGATTGTCGCCTTCAACCTGGGTGCCCAGCAGATGTTTGGCTACACACGAGGTGAAATTCTCGGTCGCCCGCTGGACACACTGCTGCCGACCGATACAGTATCGGCGCATCCGTCGTACCTGCGCCGCTTTTCACAAGCGCCAGAGATGTCCCGTCACATGGCAGCACGCACAGAAGTCCGTGGAAAGCACAAAAACGGCGACCTGTTCTCCATTGAAGCATCTATTTTGAAGCACATCGCGCCAGATGGCACCATGTACTACGCCGCCGTGCTGCGTGACGTTAGCGAGCGTAAGCAACGCGAAGCGAGAGAGCGCGAGCAAAGTGCTATTTTCGAGCTGCTCACCGAAAACGCAACCGACATGATATCGCTGCACGAACCCGACGGCACCATCCTGTACATCAGCCCGTCTATGCGGCGCATAGGTGGTTACGAGCCGGAGGAAGTGCTGGGCAAAAACCCGTACGATTATTTTCACCCGGATGATATCGCCGACATTCAAGCGCACCACAACGCCAGCCGAACGATGTCACACGAGCGCGCGATTACGTTTCGCTTTCGTAAGAAGGATGGCAGCTACATCTGGATGGAAACGCGCACCAACCCAGTTCTTGATGAAAACGGCGACGTTGTCAATCTGGTGACGATCTCGCGGGATGTGACCCAGCAGCGGGACTACGAGGAGCGCCTTCGCACAGAGCACGACCTGCTCTCCCGCGTGATGCAAACCAGCCCGTCCAGCATTACCGTCGTTGACCGAGAAGGTAACATCATTTTTGCCAACAAGCGGGCGGAAGATATCCACGGCACAAGCCGCTCGGATATTACCTCACGCACGTACGACGCGCCGGACTGGAAACACACCGACTACGACGGCAACCCCTTCCCCGACGACGAGCAGCCGTTTGTGCAGGTGATGCGCACCAAGCGACCCGTGTGGGAAGTGCGCCAGGCGATTGAGTGGTCTGACGGGCGCAAAGTGTATTTGTCCATTAATGGCGCTCCCATCCTGGATGAGCACGGCGAAGTGAGCAAAGTCGTGTTCACTGTGGAAGACTACACCCACCGCAAGCACCAGCAGGACGAACTCCAGGCGGCATTGGAACGCGAGCGCCAGCTTAACCGGATGAAATCGACGTTTGTGTCCATGGTGTCGCACGAATTCCGCACGCCGCTGGCGGTGATCCTCACATCAACAGGCATTTTACGGCTCAAACGCCACATGCTGAGCAGCGAACAAATTCTTGATCGGTTGCAGACCATTGAAAAGCAGGTGTCTCACCTCACGTGGCTGTTGGAAGATGTTATGTTCATCAGCAAGGGGGAGATGGTTGGGCACGAACTGAAGCTAGAGCCTGTGCAGATCGTGGATGTGATCCGAACCATCGCGGAGCAGGTGAACATGGCACACCCAGACCATGTGCCCATCGAACTGGTGGGCGAGCGTGCAAACAGCAACATGCTCAGCGATGAGACATTGCTACAGCACATCTTTGGCAACCTGCTTGCCAATGCAATGAAATACTCCCCGGCAGACGCGCCAGTGTCACTCAGCTATGCGTGCGACGATACCAGTTTTATTGCGCTGGTGAGTGATGAGGGCATTGGCATACCAGAGGAAGACCAGAAGCGTTTGTTCGATGTGTTCCACCGGGCGACGAATGTGGGGGGCGTCAACGGGACGGGGTTGGGCTTGGCAATTGTCAAGCAGGCGGTAGATGCGCTGGGCGGGGAAATCTCGTTTGAGAGTGAGGAAGGCGTGGGCACACAGTTCCTGGTGAAGCTGCCGCTGGAACCGCTGCCCGTGCCAAATTACAGGTAGCGGGTAGGACGAGGGGTAGAACCCTCATCCCATTCGTGGCGGGGGCTAGCTTGCCTCTTCGGTGCCTTCCATGTCCATGTCGTCCATGTCCTCTTCCATTTCCATGGACTCCATGTCTTCTTCCATCTCCATTTCCATAGCTTCCTCAGTAGCAGGCGTCATGTCTACCGGGGGCAGCAACACGTTATCCAGCACATGGATCACACCGTTGCTAGCAGCGACATCTGCCTGTACGACGGAGGCGGCACCATCGTTGATGATGATAAGGTCTTCATCATTGAAGCTAAACGTTAGCTCGCCACCTTGCAGCGTGGGCAGCGTAGCGAAGCCTTCGCCCTCAATAATCAGGTTCGTAAGGTCATCCGCAGTGAAGGTGCCCTCTACCACGTGGTAGGTAAGTACGCTCGTCAGCAGGTCAGTTTGGGCAAGCAGTTCCTCTGCGCTCATGTCCATTGACGTCAGCAGCGTCTCGAACGCGCCATTGGTGGGTGCGAACACCGTGAACTCGCTTTCGGTCAGCGGTTCTACAAGCTCTGCTGCTTCTACTGCTGCAACCAGCGTGGTGAAGTTCGGCAGGGAACTGGCAACGCTCACAATGTCGCTAGCATCTGCTTCTTCAGTTGCCATGTCCATGTCGTCCATCATAGCCTCTTCGGTCGCCATCATCATAGCTTCCTCGGTTGCCATGTCCATGTCGTCCATCATAGCTTCCTCGGTCGCCATCGCCATGTCGTCCATCATAGCTTCCTCGGTCGCCATCGCCATGTCCATGTCACCCACCGGGGGCAGCAGCACATTGTCAATCACATGGATGACGCCGTTGCTGGCGAGAATGTCTGCCTGGGTAATGGAGGCAGCACCTTCATTGATGACAGCAGTATCCTCATTAGCATC
>CAYVGI010000052.1:27329-29131 GCA_964451095.1 uncultured Anaerolineaceae bacterium | reverse complement strand
GTGAGTGCCAGCACGGGCGGCAGCGCTGCCACCGTGAACGCCGCCTCTGTCGTGCCAACGTCGCCGTTTTCATCTGTCGCGCTGACGGTGAGTGTGTGCCCGCCGGGCGCAAATTGCACCGGGTCAATCGTGATCGTCTCACCTTCCAGCGGTGTTGCACTGCCGCCGTCAAACGCGACTGTGGTTTCGGTCAGGGCGTCGTCCGCCAGGATGCTCACCGTTACGTCCGTTGGCATGCTGATCTCATCCGCTGGCACGCCATCTACGGTGACAATGGGCACGGGTACAGGGGCGCGTAGGATGGTGCGGTCTTCTGCACGAGACTTGCCCACATTGACCGCCAGCCCAAAGTCGTACTCGGTGCCGTCTGCCGGGACGGGCACTTCTAGCGTAATCACGTACTGGCTGCGCAGCAGTGCGGCAAGCTCCGCGTAAATCTGCTCAAGCTCTTGCGGCGTGGGGGACTCCACAAAGCGGGCGTTGGTGTCCTCGGAGAGCGATTGCAGGTAGGTGCGGTCTGTGCCGTAGCCCAGCCCAATCGTGTAGACGGGCACGCCGCGTGCCGTCGCTTCGCTCAGCGCGTCCTCGCGGGCAGCGGCGCTGCGCCCCACCTCAAACTCTGCACCGTCGCTGAGCACAATCACCACACGGCGCGGGATGTCTGCCAGGTTTGCCTGCTGTACGGACAAAAGCCCCGCGTCGTAGAGCGCGGTTTGCCCGCCCACGGGCAGTGCGTCGATGCGGCGGTTGAGCAGGTCTTTGTCTGTCGTGAAGTCCTGCACGACCCGCGCTTCGTTGTCGAACGTGAGCAGCGCCACGGGGTCGTTTTCGCCAATGCGCTCGATAAAGAGCTTGGCGGCAGCTTTCGCCTCCTCGATGGGCGTGCCTGCCATGCTGCTGCTGGTGTCAATCACCAGCACCACACCAAACGAGAGATTATCGTCCGTGACATTTTCCACGCTGACGATCTGTGCATCATCTACCAAATCGCCCAACACCTCAAAGTCCGTGGCAACCAACCCGCTAACGGGCTGCCCGAACTGATCGATCACATTGGCGGTCACGGTCACGGTGGGTAGGTTGACCGCGTTCACACCTGTGATTTCGATGGACGGTCCGGTGGGTGGGTCACCCTGGAAGGCAAAGGCAGAGGCAACAGAGACGAGCAGCACGAGCGGCAGCAACAGCAGTAATCGACGAGACATTATTTTATTTCCCCGGTGGCGCAAGCGAGAGCAAAAGTACCTATCATCTTAGCGCAGAACAAGGCGCTTGTCACAAAACGTGTGTGGATTTTCACAATGTGGTTTTGGCGCGGGCGGCGGAGTTGTGGCACACTTCTCCTCAAAAAGACGAGAGCCTGAAAATGCGCTATGTATTTGCCTGTGTGTTACTACTGGGTGCCCTGACGGTGGGCGCAGTGACCACCGCCCAGCAGAGCACACCCATACCCATTGTGACCAATACGCCGCGCGGTGTGCCTGCACTGCCAAACCTGGCAACGAACACACCGCGCCCGCCCACCGCAACCCCACGCACCACAGCAGACTTCAACGTGTTTGCGCTGCGGCTGTGGTCATCTGCCGATGGCGTCCAGCTTGTCGAAGACCAACTGCGCCTGCTCAACGAGACGGGCAGCAGGGACGCGGCACTCACGGTGCGGCTGGCAGTGTATGAGCTGAGCGTGCGCTACCCGGATGCGCTGCGCACCCAGGCAAACCAGGAGCGCCTGCTGCCGCTGATGCTGAGTGCGCCGCGCGGCACGGTGGATATGCGCCCGGTAGTGCGGCGGTATGTGGAGC
>CAYVGI010000052.1:19565-27229 GCA_964451095.1 uncultured Anaerolineaceae bacterium | reverse complement strand
GGGCGACCTGAACGGTGACGGTGCCGACGAAATCGCCGTGGCAGTGCAGTACAGCGACCAGCTTAACGACGACCTGTACGTGTACGGTGTGCGCGGCGACCGCGCTGTTGAACTCACGGTACCAGGAGAGCGAATGCGCTTTGGCGGCACACCCACCTGGGACACCGACGCAATCCGGCTTAGCGAGCAAATCCCGCAGGCGGGGTCGTTTTGGGGGTGTGCGCAGCAGCAGTCTGTGACATGGGCATGGGGCAACAATGTGTTTGTGCCGCAGGTGGGCGCAACCAACGATGGGGAGGGATTGCCCTGCGACTTGGACGCGATGGGCAACCTGTTTGCGCAGGCACCCACAGACGCACTCGCGTCGATTGAGTTCGCGTATGATCCAAATGCCGCCACACCAGACTTTGCCGCCCGCGTGGAACTTGTCGCGGCGGTGCTGCACCTGCTGAACGCGCGGCCCGAAAGCGCTGTTGCGCGTGCTAGCACCGTCATTCAGGCGGAGGCAAACAATACTCGCACCACCCAGGCAGAGGCACTCCTGGCGGCAGTGGGGGAGAACCGCCCGCCGCTTGCTGTGTGCGCAGACTACGACGGCGACTTATGCCAGCTAGACGCGGTGGTGGGGCGCTTGCTCAGCGAGCCGTTCAGCGAAGATAGTGATGTTGAGGCGCAGCTAGAGGCACGCGGGCTGCCCGTTCAGCAAGTCATCACCCTGGAAGAAGTAGGTAGGCGCAGCCGCCCCGCCGCCCAACTCGCGCTGGGGGACGGCAGCGTGTGGGTGGTGCTGTCGCCGTCCGGGGATGGGTGGGTTGCCACCGTGACCGAGCCGCCGCCCAGTTTTGCGCCGCCGCCGCCCGCACCCATGCAAACCACCGTCACTGCGAACTTGCTGCCGCTGCTGCTCACCAGCGACGACCGCACACCCGTGGTTACTGCGCTGGATACACTGGAGGCGGACGTGGGCGCACTGCCGCCAGAGCTGGGCTTTTTGCGGGCGTTTGCCAACGACCTGTCGGGCAATCGGCAGGTGGCACGGCGACAGTACTTCGACCTGTGGCAAAGCGACCCCGACGGCGTGTGGGGGCAGTTCGCGGCGCGTCACCTGGAACGCCGATGAAGCCAACAAAAAATGAAGAAAATAGAAAATGCAGATGCAGATGAACAGGAAGCAGCAGCGTGCCCTCAGGTGGATTAGCTTTGCTGTGGGGCTGGTCTTGTTTGTGGTCTGTCTTACGCCCGTTGCGTTTGGGACGGGCGGGCGTGCCTGCGGACCGGAAGCGGGGCGGCTGTATCGCTATGTAAAGGACGAGGTGACGTTTCCGCACGGGTGGGGTGCGCCAGATGTGTTCTCGTTCCGGGTGGCGTGCCGCCAGCACGACGACTGCTACGCCCGCCCCATCGCACCGCGTACCGACTGTGACGCGCAGCTTTTATCGTCGCTGCAAGCGGTGTGCGCAACGGGCGAGCAGCGGGCGGCACGCGCCTATTGTGCGCTGATTGCGCGGGGCTTCCACGATAGTGTGCGGTTGTTTGGCTGGGCAGCGTATGATTGGGAGGGCGCGGCGTGGTGAGGGAGCAGTGGGGCACGGTCGGTCGTGTGCCCCACGGGGATGTGTGTGCTATTGGGGCGGCTCACAGCCTTCCCAGATGTACACAAACGGAAGCGGTGGGTAGCCTTCGTTTAGCCCGTTAAGCTGCATTTCGCCGCTCGTCAGCCGGTATAGCGCAAAGCCCGGTGAGCTGCCCAGCAGCGTATTTTCCGTCGGGAACTTGCCCACAGCAGTGACCTCAGTGTAGGGCACACCAAAGGCATAGGTGCCGTTGCCGCTGATGTCCAGGTCATAGATGGCGATGCCGAAGTCGTTACAGTAGATGGCAGCGCCCGCCGCCACGTCTTCTGCGTTCACGCGCCCATCCTGGATGCGAACACAGTCTTCGTCAAAGTCTTTGCCCAGCACAAAGCGCGAACCGGGGTCGGTATTGCCGGGGTACTTGGGTTTTTCGACTTCGTCGTAGCAGCTTACGCCCTGGGCGTTGGCGGGTGCTGCCTGCACCAGCCCGAACACCAGTGTGAGTGCCAGCGCTACTAACAGTGCCACGCGAAATGTTGTCGATTGGGTGTGTGTCATCAATGCGTTTACTCCGCAGCTACTTTGTTGAACACTTCAGCTTGCATTATACGGGTAGTTTTCCCGCCGTACACATGATGCTCATCACATCCTGCATTACAGCGGTCATGTGTGTGCGGTGGCAAACGCTGGATGGCGTCTATGGGCGGCGGATGCCGGGTCGATCTGGGCGGGGGCGTTCCAGCGCCGGGGGGCGTTCTATCGACGGGGTGCTTTCCAGCAGCGGGGTGCCTTCCTCACGTGCTTCTAACCAGCTTTCAAAGTCGAACTGGCAGCCGGCAACACCGCTATCGTAGCCCAGCCGCAGTGCCCGCTGCCGCTGCACGGCGGTGCCGTGGGTGCGCTCGAACCAGCGCGTGCCCACCCGTGACTGCCCAACTGCCGCCACAATCGTGACAATCTCCTGGAAGTCATCCTGCTGGATCGCGCCCTGGTCTACAGCATAGCGCAGGTATGCCCCGGCGTAGCAATCTGCTTGCAGTTCCCGGTTGACGGAGCGGGCGGGTATTTGCCCGCTGAGGAACTGCGCCGCATGACCGTACTCATGTGCGGTGATGAACGTCACGGACTTGTCGCCGAGGTCGTTGTACAGCGGGTGGTAGAACGTCGGTCCGTCCCACAGCACGGCGTGCGCGGTAGAGCAGTACCATGCGTTTTGGGTTGCCATCTCCGGCGTGATGCCGCAAGTGTTCTGGTAGGGCACAGACGCAGGTGCATATTCCACCACGCACGGCGACGTAAACGCCTGCCCCCACTGTTGCAGGTAGGTTTCCTGCCAGAATGCTTCCAACAAAACGACGTCATTCACGATGCTGTCTACATAGCCCGCAGGTTGCCCGGATAAGTCGGACAAGAATGTGACGGTGTCCACACACGCGGGGTCGTCGTTCGCTGCCAAGCTCATAGTGACTAGTGGCAGCCCCAACACAAAAATGAGGAGGATTAACAAACGCTTCATGTATCTACATGCTCCTTACGATGCGACATCTGTATCAATAACCAAGCAGAGTGTGCCGCGAAAGTGTATGGCATGTTTTGGGGAAATGTATGCAGTGTGTAAAGTCGGTGGGGGACTAAAAAACCCCGGTGCTAGACCGAGGTTCTGGTGAGCGGGTGACGGAATTCGAATCCGTGACCTTCTCCTTGGCAAGGAGACGTTCTACCGCTGAACTACACCCGCAGGTTTGTTAATGTGAACATAAGTATAGTCCGTTCCCCCTGCCGCGCAAGGGGGAATTTTTTGATACGATTATGCTATGCGCCCTGCCCAGGCAAGCTGTCCAGCGGCAGCGTCTCCACGATGGAGGCGAGTACCGTCCCTACGAAGATGCTGGCGATAAATGCGACAAACAGCACGGCGATGCCCGCCGGGATGCCCGCCAGGAAGTAGACAAAATACGCTTTGATGAAGCTGAGGTCGTAGTACGCCCGGCGGATGCGCCCGTTCAAGCGGAAGGAGATCACAAACAGGATGATCGCCAGTATTAGCGACACCCCGATGAGCGCAATACGCGGCGGCATTTCCAGCAGGAAGACCAGCACCGGACCGAGCATCAGCACAATGTAAAACGCGACCATCGGCACACTGTAGGCGCTCGTTACGCTGTACAGCGTGAACGGTATGGTGCCCTTGCCGCCCATCGCGGTTGCGATAAAGTGCCCGACGATGCCGAAGATAAACACATTAGCCATGGTGCCCACCAGCACCGCCAGCGCCAGGCTCGCCGCGAACGGCACCCCAAACAACCCGGATACCTGCCGCAGCGCCTCGATGAGCACGCCCGCCTGTGCGAGTTGTTCTTGCTGCTCTTCGCTGATCTCTTCCTCTTGCTCTGCTGCCTCGGCAAGCTGGTTTTCAAGTCCGTTGATGCGGGCGTTGGTCGTGTAACCGATCATCAGCACGGTGAAAAACATGCCCAGGAACACAATCGCCGCCAGGATGCCCACGTCAATGCCTAGCGTGCCCCAGGTGTGCTTGGCGGCGTTGTCCATGTGGTCTTGCAGCGCTGCCTCGCCCTTACGCTGGCTTTCCTCGTTGATGAGCCCCTTGCGCTTACGCTCGCTGGCAAGCGAACGCACGGCTTCCTCGCCGCTTAGCCCGGTGATGGTGGTCGCCACGCCCTTAAAGTACTCGTCAAAGCGCAGGTTGGGGTTGGCGTTCAGCGCCTTGCTCAGCGATTGCACCGCCTTCAGCTTGTCGCCGTTCATGTGATGGTCGAACGCGGCATCCATGTGGCTTTTACCGCGCGATTCCATCTGCGGTGTTACCTCTACCGGTTCCATTTCGTAGATGTCCGGTTCGGGTTCGGGCTCCGGTTCGCGGGCGGGTTTTGCGGGCGCGTCTAGCTCCAGCACGCCCTGTTCTTCCAGCTTTTTCGCCACGTAAGCAGCGCCCTTCTTGGCAAAGGCGCGTACTTTCGGGTCGTCATCTTCCTTGGCAAGCTGCGCGAGCACGCGCAACGCACGCTCGTTGCGCAGCCGGGCAACCTGTTTAATACCCGTCATGCGATCCTGCGGGTTCGCACTGCGGATTAGCTCTGCGGGGTTGTTGCTCATGGGCACACCTTACTTTCTGTCTGCTCCGGTCAGCAGGGTAAGTCTCGTACCTGTATTGTATGCGATGTTTGATATTGAATGAAAGGTTACACAGGATTTTAATTGTTTCTGAATTCAAACATCTGCGCCCGCCCGGATGCGCTCCGCCAGAGTGCCCATGGTGGTTACCTGCACCTGCCCGCGCTCCCGCAGCAGCCACACCATGGACAAAATCTGCGATAACGCCTCGAACATCTCGTCGCTGCTGCCCAGGTTAAACGGGTGGAACCACAGGTGATAGATTTCGTCATTGGCGATTGCACGCTTTAGCCCGGCATGTGCCTGCCGCACCCGTGCCCGCGTGGGGATGCGTGCCCGCACACCATCATAGCTCATGAGGAACTGAGACGCGGGCAGGTTCACCAGCCCATCTTGCTGTAGGCAGTCCTGCGGGGCATAGGTAGGCGGCGGGAAGGCAAACATGCGGTCTAGCAGGTGGGCGGGGCGCTTTAGTCCGTCCGGTAGGCGAGCGTACCAGTCCGCAGCGACCCCCCGATAGCAGATGATGCCGTGGGCGGGCAGCACGTCGGTGTAGGCGACGCGGTTTTGGGGGTACACCAGCGAGCGCGGCGCAGGCAGCCCGTGTTCTGTGTACACCCGCACCACTTCGGATAGCTGCGCGGCGAACATGTCTTCATCAACGGCGGGGTCAGTCGCCAGCAGGTGCGTGAACGTGTGCGTGGCAAGCTCCTGTGGCACGCGCATTTGCTGTATCGCGTCCAGGATGTAGCGCCCATAGAACCAGTGTGGCGCGTTTTCGTAGGCGCGGTCGCTGTCCGGCGCATCGGCAAAGCTGTACTGCGGCTGTGGCACACGGGTACGGGTGCCTTCTGGCAGCAGCAGGTGCCCGACGATTGCCCAGGTTGCCGAGATTTCGTAGATGTCAAGCTGTTGGGTGAGGCGGCGCAGCAGTTCCGGGTAGCGGTCAAAGGCGGGGGCGCGTGCCTGGAGGTTGGTGTATGTGCCCCAGGCGATTTCGGTATCCAGCGAGAGCACAAAAGCGGCGGGCATGGGGGGCACCTTGCATTGCGGATTGCGTCTAGGGCAGTGTAGCAAATGGGTGGCAGTTCTGCTATGCTGGCAAAATTAATTGATGTAGGCGCAATAACGGACGAACACAGTGCCATGAAGACAATTGACGACCTGTACGCATTTGCTGAGGAACTGATTGAGTACGCCCTGATGGGCGGCGATGATGACACGGCGGTCATCATTGAGGAGGCTGTGGACAGCGCCTTGACGTATGAGACGATTGACAGCCAATTTGCCGAGATCTTGATGGCATTTGTAACCGTTGAAGATCGTGTAAACGTGCCAGACTACCCGCTGGAAAGCGTGATTTTGCTGCGCACGATGCTGCGTGGGGTGAACAACGGCAGCGGCAAGAACCGTTACGTACATTAGTTTTCGGTTCGCAGTTTGCCCTCATCCCCTATCTGCTTTCATTACCCTACTCCACTCTACTCTACTCCCACTGGGAGAAAGAGGCGTAACAGCGGGTTTGGAACGTCCCTCGCCCTGTGGAAGAGGGATTTAGGGTGGGGGCAAGTCCACTTGATGCGTTTGCCCTACACTGCTAACTGACGACTGTCGACTGATAACCAACCATGCATATCCTGATGATTAGCCTGGACTCCCGGATGGCGACACAACCCGACGGGGACACCCGCCGCCGCCACCTGGATTATGCCGCCCGCGCGGGCAAGCTCACCGTCATTGTGTACACCAAACCGGGGGCGGGCGGCACCCAAACCCCCTCCCCCCACCTGACCATCATCCCCACCAACAGCCAATCTCGCTTCACCTTCGTGCCAGATGCGCTGCGCATCGCCCGGCAGGTGACGACCGCAGGCAAACCCGACCTGATTACCACCCAGGATCCGTTCGCGGCAGGGTTGGTCGGCTGGCGGGCACGGAACACGTCCGAGGTGC
Source organism: uncultured Anaerolineaceae bacterium (assembly GCA_964451095.1). Lineage (GTDB taxonomy): Bacteria > Chloroflexota > Anaerolineae > Aggregatilineales > Phototrophicaceae > DAOTTY01. Next base: position 20,570 of record CAYVGI010000052.1, on the reverse strand, counting down.
CAGTGCTGGTGCAAAACCACTGCTACTTCATTGACAACGACGCCTGGCTTGCAGAGCGCCCGGTGCGCAACCACCTGTTTAACGCGCTGGGCAAGTTTATTTCCATCCGCGCCGATGTGTACCGCACGGTTAACGAGCACGAGCGCGACACGTACATCCAGCGCGGCGGCGACCCCGACCGCGTGTTCACACACCCGCTGGGCACCGCGTCCGATGCGTTTTTGCAGCGCCCACCAGACGACGTCCTGCAAGCAACCCGCGACAAGCTGGGCATAAAACCGCAGCACAAAATCGTGATCTGGGCAGGGTTCCCGGTGCAGTTTAAGCGTGTGCCGCTGCTGCTGGACGTGTTCCGGCAAATCGTCGATGCAGAACCCAACGCCCGGCTGCTGCTCATCGGGGATATGTCCGGCAGTAAGGACGACATTCCGGCAATCCTCACCCGCCTGGAACTGAACGACAGTGTGATTGCGCCGGGGTTTGTGCCGCACGCAGAGCTACCTGCCTACTACGGCATCGCGGATGTGTACCTGATGACGTCGGCGTATGAGGGCATCCCGCGTGTGCTGATGGAAGCGAGTGCCGCCGGGCTGCCGATGGTCGCGTTCGACCGGGTGGGCGTGCGCGAGGTGATTGAGCACGGGGTAACGGGCTACCTGCTGCCAGAAGGCGACCGCGCAGGCATGGTAGGGCGCGTGCTAGACCTGCTGCACGACCCGGCGACCGCACAACGCATGGGTTCCGCCGCCCGCGAGATGAGCACGGGACGCTTTGGCGCGGCACAAAACGCCGAGAATGTACTGCACACCTGGGAGCAGGCTATCGCGCTGGGGCTGCGCCGCTAGATTTCCGTGTTCATGCGCTGTTGGGGCAGTGCCCGCCCCACAGATGCCATGCAGCACCGTGGGGCGGCGGGGATTAGAGATGGGGCAGCCGTTATGCCTCTTCTGTCGCTTCGGCAGCAGCTTCCTCAGTGGCAGCAGGCGCTTCTTCAGCTTCTTCGGT
>CAYVGI010000052.1:0-19465 GCA_964451095.1 uncultured Anaerolineaceae bacterium | reverse complement strand
GCTTCCTCAGTGGCAGCAGGCGCTTCTTCAGCTTCTTCGGTTGCCATCGCAGCTTCTTCGGTCGCTATTGCAGCCTCTTCCGTTGCGACGACCTCTGGCATTGGCTCGGTAATCTGCAAGATGTACGCGCCCTCACCCGCATCGCGGACAGTCGCCGCTTCGATGATGAACGTGAAGTCCGCCGGGGAGTCGATCACTTCGATGCTGGAACTGCGTGTGTCCTCAAACGGAATATCATCGCTAAGCGCCACTGGCGTGGGGTCATCCTCAACGTACAGGCGCAGGAACGGGTCGATTTCCTCCGGTGCCCGCAGTTCAATCAGGAACGACTCGCCCTGGGCAACCTCAAAGATGTACTGGTCGCGCACGCCTTCCTCAAAGATGCCAGAGATCGTATCGCCAATCTCTACCGAGGTAATTTCCTCGATCTCAAAGGTCAGCATCTCGTCCAGCGTCTCGACGGCGGTGTCTAGCAGCACATCGGCATCTGTGAACAGCGTTTCCTCAGTGATGGGCACCAGGATCGTCGGCTCTACCGGGCGGCTTTCGATAATCAGTTCCAGGTCTTCATCGTAAGCGGTGGAGACGATCTTGGGCATTTGCACGCCCTCCGGCATAAGGAACGGTTGCCAGCCGCCGCCAATGCCGTTGGTCGGGTAGAAGCCCACGACTTCGGAGCGACCTTGCAGCGTCATGGCGCGGCTCACATACTCACACGCGCTAGAGCAGCTTGGCGCGATGAGCACCACGACTTCACCGTCGTATTGCAGTTCTTCTTCCGGCGGTGTGAATCGGTTCGGCGCTTCCTCAAAGATGAACGTGCCGCCGATACTATCGTCATAGAAGCCGCTGATTTCGATGATCGCGTCGTTGTCGAACAGGTAACTCACCATCTGGTAGCCGATGTCTGTGAAGCCGCCACCGTTCTGGCGCATGTCCACGATGATGCCGGGCACCTGTGCGCCGATGAAAGTACGCATTGCCCGATCCCACAGTTCGACCGTCAGCGGCAGGTCATCGGAGAAGCTGAAGATCTTTACGTAGCCATAACCACTGGGCAGGATCTCGAACTCAACCGGGTATTCTGTGCCGCTTAGCCCTGCATTAAATGAGGAGAAGCTAAAGCTCTCGCGCTCATCCGTGGTGGTGAGTGTGACCGTGGTTGGCTCGTCGGCGTCGGGGTTCAGGTAAACAACTTCTACTTCTTCGCCCAGTTCAAAGCGCGTGACGTAGCGCAACTGCTGCAAGCGCAGCACATGCTCCGTGCTGAAGGGCGACGACCACGGAACAACTTCTGCTATGGCGTCTTCGATGGGCTGCCCGTTGATTTGCAGGATCTCCGCACGCAGTTCGATGCCTGCTTCTGCTGCGGGTCCGTCCTCGGTAACGAAGTTGACGAGCACGCGCCCGTCGTCCAGTTCGCGGATGGCAATGCCCAGCCCGCCGGCGGTTGCCTCGAAGAAGGCGTTGTTATCGACCGGACCGAACATGTGCCCGTCCGGGATTGACCATGCGAAGTCTCGCAGGGCAAGGCGGTAGGCGTCGGCGTCTTCGTTCGCCTCTGCCTCCTCAATGCGCGGGCGGAACTCCGCACGCTTCTCGTCCCAGTCGATGTCCTTCAGCTCTGTGAAGGCGTATTCTTCTTCTAACAGGTCGATCATCGCGTCGAACGCTTCGGTGTAGCTCAGGTCGCTAAAGTCGTCTTGCTCTGCGGATTCTGGCTCTAGCAAGTCGATGCGTGGTGTAGTGGAGCGGTCGAACGTGAACGGGTCGGCAGTCATGTCCACCATTGTCCAGCCCTGCGGTAGCGTGATGACCGGGTCATCTTCGGTAAACAACAGTTCGTCTTCACCAAACCCGCTGGGGAAGCCCTGCTCGTCGTCTGGTGCCCACACCAGCAGCTTACCTCCCTCAACTTCGCCAATGGTCGCGGCGTCGTCGCTGATGCGTGCGCTAAAGTAGGCGAAGTACCACTCATCTCGCTCGTCCATGTAGGGGTCTCCCCACAGGTTATTCTGGATGCCCAGCCCAAATAGCTGGATGCCGGTGTCTTCCTCGCCGTCGTTATCCACGTCACGGAACTCGCCAGCAGGGACAGCAGGCAGCGTGATTTCGTAGGAAATGGGGGATTGCTGCGGATCGGTCGTGAAGCGCCCAAACGCCTGCGACTCCCGCGAGGGAGTGAACTCGAAGTCGCGGTCAATGACGCCTGCGCTGTCGTACATGAGCACGAACGGGTCTAGCCATAGGCTGTTAAAAAAGCCAAATGTGTAGGCAAGCTCGCCCGTGACCACCTGGGCGCCGCCGTCTTCTTCGTTGATGATTTCTGCTTGCGGGGTGTTCTCCTGGGCAAGCGCAACCGGGATCATCACCAGCAGCGCCGCCAACAGTAGCCATACTTTACGGGTCATGAAGTGCCTCTCCGTTAAAAGCCAGTGGATGCTGTTGCGCAGTGTAACAAATTTACCCGGTAAACGGTAATGAAACTGCGGTTAAGACCTATGCGGCGGTTTGAATCGGTCACTTCCCACGCCAAACGGTGCGTGCGCCCCTCCCGTACGAATTTGGATTTGATTGCCCGTACAGGAGGGGGATTGGACGCTGCTATTCCAAATCGTGGCGGATGACGTGCGCCGCATTGCGCCCCGCCGCCCCCATAATGCCGCCGCCGGGATGCGTGCTCGCACCGGTGAGGTAAAGCCCCTTTATCGGACCGCGATAGGTGCCCATGCCAAATGCCGGGCGCAGCATAAACATCTGGTCGCCGCGCATTTCCAGGTGCATGATGTGCCCGCGCACCAGCCCCAGCGTTTGCTCCAGGTACAGTGGCGTTTCGATCAGCTCACCGTTCACGGCATCAACCACGTTGGGCGCGTACTGTGCCAGCACGCCCAGCATCCGGTCTGCCTCGCGCTTGCCCACGTCCTCCCAGCGCTCGCCGTTGCCCAGCTTGTACGGGTAGTACTGCCCCCACAGGTACATCACATGCTTGCCGGGCGGCGCTAACGTCGGGTCTACCGCGCTCACAGTCATGATTGCCAGCGCGGGGTCTGTCGAGGGACGCCCCTGCTTGAAGTCTGCGTAGGCGCGGGTGAGGTGATCGACGGACGGGCAGATGAACTGCAAGCCGCGATGCTGCGGACCGGGTTGCCCGTCTGGTGATGGCGCGGCGATGTAGTTGGGCAGTTCGTCCATAGCGTAGCGCACAATCATGCCCATGCCGTTGTCGATGTGCACGTTTTCGATGCGTTTGCGTGCCTGCGGCGGGGCGGCGTCACCCATCATCTTTAGCGTAGCGTGGATGTGTGCGCCGGAGACCACGCCCTTGCTGGCGGTGAAGCGGGCACCGCCCTCGGTTTCTACGCCCACAGCGGTGCCGTTCTCCGTCAGGATGCGCGTCACCGGGCAGTTGAGGTGTATCTCGCCGCTGTGGTCTTCTATCATGCGGGCAAGCGCTTGCGTCAGCGCCCCAGAGCCACCCACCGGGCGCTTGACCCCGCTGACGTGGTACATGGGGTGCCACAGCGCAATGGGCGCGGCGAGCAGTTCATCCGGCGGCGGTCCGCTCTGCGCTGCCATCCAGCCGATGACCGCCCGCACCTTCTCGCTCTTGAAAGTATTCTTGAGGATGCGCCCGTAGCCGCGTGCCATCAGCGGACCCGTGATGGGGAAGTCCTTCCAGATGCCGCCGCTAATGAACAGATGCCGCATCACGTTCCAGGTGGTAGGAGGGCTGAGGAAGGAATCTACCATGGCGGATGAAAAGCGCCACCAGCGGTCGATGAACTCCCGGTAGGCGGCGGCGTCCTCCGGGCACACAGCGGCGATGCTCTCGCAGGTTTTGTCCACATCCTGCCACACCGTGATGCTGGTGCCGTCTGGGAAGGGCGCGAAGAAAATCGGGTCTACGTTGATGTATGCTAGCCCGTAGTCCGTCAAGTTCAGGTCGCTAACGATGGGCGTATGGTTAATGAGGATGTGAGCACTGCCGCCCAGGTCAAAGTGATAGCCGGGCACATGCTCTTCCGTGACGACCGCGCCCCCCACCTTGTGCCGTCGCTCCACGATGCCGACCTTGTAGCCCGCCTGTGCCAGGTACCCGGCTCACACCAGCGCATTGTGCCCCGCCCCCACTACCAAAATGTCGTAGTCTGCCATTTGTGGCACCCCCCGTGCCTGTGAATGAATGGGTGTCTATTTGTGGCGATGTTACCACAAATGCGCCCCCACGCACTCCGCTGACACCGCCACAAATTTGGTATACTATGAACCGACAAACACAATGCTAGGACACGGTATGCCAGACGACCGCCCCTTCCCGCTGACGGGCGAGGACACAATCGACCCCGACCCGGTGCTCGGCACACCCATACACAACTTCCCCAGCCGCCGCCTACGGGCGCTGCTGGTTGGGTGGTCGTTTCTCATTGGGCTGAGCCTGCTGCTGAACCTCGCCTTCTGGAATTTCGATGGGGTGTGGGTAGGCGTGGTTGTGATCACGCTGATGGGGCTTTTGGCGCTTGTAGTGGGGTGGTGGGTGCTGCACCAGTGGAACCGCGAGGTTATCCTGTACGAAAACGGCTTTAGCTACCGGGAAGGCTCTACGAATGTGCCATTCCAGTACAGCGAAGTGCGTGCCATCCGCATCCGGGCAGAGCAGCTTGCCTACTTTGGGGGGCTGCTGCGCCGTGTGATCTACCGCATCACGCTCACCACCCACGCGGGCGAGGCGATTGTGCTGGACAACACCTACAGCGGCATAGAGCGGCTGAGCGACAAGCTGACCGAGCAAATTAACCGCACCGTGCGCCCAGCGCTCCAGCAGCAGTACGAGCAAGGTGAGTGGGTCGCATTCACAGACTATCTGGCGGTGTCTCGGATGGGCATCCGTGTGAGCAAAGAAGTGCTCGCCGATACAGACGAAGACGCAGTGCTGCCCTGGCACGAGTACGCCAGCTACCGCGTCGAACAACGTAAGCTGCGCCTGCTCACGCGGGGCGGGCAGGTGTGGTTCGAGGCACCCCTCTCAGAAATTGACAACATTACGCTGCTGGTGGCAGTGCTGCGCCAGCGCCAACCGGTCATCAAAGAGGCGACGGCATGATCTACGAAATTCACCTCTACAAGCCCAAGCGCGGCACGCTCACTCCGGCGGCACTGGAATGGCTGTTTGAGAACGGGCAAAGTACCGACCAGCGCGAGGTGTTCTGGCCTGTGTTCAAGCTTAAGCCCCGTGCGCTGGCGCGGCACATGCTGCGGCTAGACCCAGCGCTGGTTGCCGTGCCGGGACCGGAAAACGACGTGGAACTGCACTTCCCAGACGAGCGGCTGGGCATTGTGATGTATGCACACGACCGTGGGCTGATTATCTTCTTCCCGTACATGGTGTATGGTGTGTACTCGCGGGTGGTGCTGGGCATTGTGTACACCTACATCCGCTACCTGTACGACTCGCTCGGCTTTTGGAGCTACGACCCCCAACTCGACCTTATCTCCTTCGCGGACGACTACTACTCCCTGGAAGAAACCGCCATGATGATGGACCAGGTGATGCCGCGCCAACTGACCGACGGCACTGGCTAGCGCTCCCCATTGCGGACGCCGTAATGCGAATGTTCATCAAAACCAACAAGCGTCGCTTGCGGCACTTGGTCACATTTGCTATTCTCTAGCCGCTCACGTTTCTTTAACATTTGTGGGTGCTGTGTAGCAGTTCGTCTATAATGATGTTAACAAAAAGTTCCACGCTGCTGCACGCTTTTGACTAAAACCTTTCTCAGGAGGCAATGTTATATGAAGCGCTTTAACCGTATGTTTGCGCTCGCGCTGGCACTTGTGCTGGTGTTGGGTGCTTTCGGCGCGACCTACGCGCAGGATGATGCCAAGGTGCTGCGCACCGCAATTGACATGGTGGGCGGTGACCTGCCATCAATTGACCCGTCGCAGATTGAAACCAGCGCGTCTATCGCTGTTGCAAACCAGATCTTCATCGGGCTGACGTTCCAGGACGAGCTAACCGCGTCCTATGTGCCCGGGCTGGCGGAAAGCTGGGAGATCGACGGCGCAACCTACACCTTCACCATCCGTGAGGGCATCCCGTGGGTGCAGTACAATGAGGAAACTGGCGCAGTAGAAGAGGTGCTGGACGAAGAGGGCAACGTCCGCATTGTGACCGCCCAGGACTTCGCCTATGGCATCGAGCGCTCCCTGAACCCGGAAACCGCTTCCCCCTACTCCTACGTGCTGCTGGACTACATCACTGGCTCCTCGGAGTACAGCGGTGGCGAAATCGAAGACTTCAGTGGTGTCGGCGTGGAAGTTGTGGACGAGTTCACGCTCTCCATTACCGGGCTGCAAGAGGGTGTTGCATTTGCAGACAGCATCTACGGCATGTGGATGGCATATGCACAGCCGCAGTGGGCAATCGAAGAGTTCGGCGACCTGTGGACAGAGCCGGAGAACATCAACACCTACGGTCCGTTCGCGCTGAAGGAGTGGGCACACGACGAGTCCATCACCATCATCAAGAACCCGTTCTGGCCCGAGGGCGTGGAATCTCTGCCGCAGCCCGCGCTGGACGAGGTTGAGTTCGTATTCCTGGACCCGGAAGTGCAGTTTAACTCCTACCAGGCGGGCGAACTGGACGCTATCGAAGTTCCGGTTGAGCAGATCGACTTCGTTCGTGCAGACCCAACCCTGAGCGCAGAGCTGAACACGGGCACCAACCCGTGCACCTACTACCTGGGCTTCGACCTGGAAGACCCAAGCCCCATCTCCGAGAGTGTGCACCTGCGCCGTGCGCTCTCCCTGGCAATTGATCGTGAGTCCATCGTGCAAAACGTGACCAAGCGCGGTGAGCTGCCCGCACAGTGGTTCGCACGCCCCGGGCTAAACGCTGCCCCGACGCCGGATGAGTACGGCGACCGTGGTATCATCACCGACCAGGATGCAGCAATGGCAGAGCTAGAACTGGCACTGGAAGAACTGGGCTTTGCGTCCGTCGATGAGCTAAACGCAACCGGGCTGACGCTCTCCTACAACGACTCCTCCAACCACAGCCTCATCATGGGTTCCATCCAGAACATGTGGGCAACCACACTGGGCATTCAGGTTGAACTGGTTCCGCTGGAGCCGAGCACCTACTTCGGCAACATCAGCGAAGACGCACCGATGATCTACCGTGCAGGCTGGTGCCAGGACTACTCCGACGCGAACAACTTCCTGTTCGATGTGTTCCGTTCTACGTCCAGCCAGAACGACACCGGCTTCAACAACCCGCAGTTCGACGCACTGGTTGACGAGGCACGCACGCTGACGGACACCGACGCCCGCGAAGAACTCTACATCCAGGCAGAGGAACTGCTAGTGGTCGAGGATGTGGCAATCGCACCCGTGTACTGGTACGCAACCACCCAGTTGATTAAGTCCAACGTCACGTTCTCCCCGTCCATCGTCGGGCAGGAGAACTACACCCGCTGGGACATCAGCGAATAGGCACAGCGTGTTGTTCGCTGTGTGGTAAACCGTAAACGGTAACTCGCAAGAGGCAGGCTGTGTCCTGCCTCTTGTTGTATCTTGTAGACGAGGAAAGCCCCATGACCCAATTCATTATCCGCCGCCTGTTGTGGATGCTGCTGGTCTTATTTGTGATCTCCCTTATTACCTTTAGCCTGATGCGTGCCGCCCCCGGCGGTCCGTTCGACCAGGAAAAGCCGCTGCCAGACGCGACCAAAAAACTGCTGGAAGAGAAATATAACCTGGACGCGCCGTTGCACGTGCAATACTTCACCTACGTTGGAGACATTGCCATCCCAACGATTACAACCGAGCGCGTGGTGCCCTCCACAGCAGAGGACTATCTCGTCGTGATTCCGATGCCTGCCCTGGGGGAGGAGGCGGCACTACGCTGGATCAACTTCGGACCGACGTATAAGTCGCGCAGCCGTTCGGTCAACGACATCTTCCGCGATAACCTACCCGTGTCATTTTCGCTCGGCATTGCCGCCATCAGCGTGTCGCTGCTCATCGGCGTGCCGCTGGGCACACTCGCCGCGCTTAACCGCAACACCGTTTGGGACTACACAGGCATGGGCGTGGCGATTTTGGGTGTGTCCGTCCCGGTGATTATCACCGCGCCAGTGCTGCAATACCTGTTCGCCGTGGAGTGGGGTTTGGTGCCCGTCACGGGCTGGGGAACATGGCAGCAGGCGGTAGTGCCTGCGTTTGCGTTGGGCTTTGTCCACGCGGCACTGGTGGCACGGCTCACCCGTGCGAGCCTGCTGCAAGTGCTCAACGAGGACTACATCCGCACAGCACGCGCCAAGGGATTAGCAGAGCGCGTGGTGATCTTGCGTCATGCGTTCAAAAACGGCATGATCCCCGTTATCACGGTGCTGGGTCCGCTGTTCGCCGCGCTGGTCACGGGTACGTTCGTGGTGGAAACGGTGTTCGGCATCCCTGGGCTGGGGCGTTACTTTGTGACGAGCATCACCGGGCGGGACTATCCGGTCATTATGGGTACCATTTTGATGTACGCCTTCTTCCTGGTGTTGATGAACCTGCTGGTTGATGTCGTCTACGCCTGGCTAGACCCCCGAATCCGCTACAACTAAAGGAGTAACCGACATGAGCGTTGCACAAAACGAACAGATGTCAGCAAAACCTGTTGCCCGGCTGGACAAAGTGGAACGTCCCAAGGGCGACAGCCTGTGGATGGACTCCTGGAAGCGGCTGCTGCGTAACCGACTCGCGGTGATGGGGGCGGTAATTATCCTGCTGAACATCGTGCTGGCGCTGCTGGCACCGCTGCTGGTGCCGCCGTACACAGCACAACTCGCCCAAGAACTAGATCAACCGAACTTCGATGTTCAAACCCTCACGGACAACAACGCCGCGCCGCTGTGGGTGATTAACCTGTTCCCGCGCATGAAACCGCGCCTGGAAGGGGTGGAAGGCGGCTACGTCACAGTGACGGACAACTACTCGCTGGGGGCAGACGCCCTGGGGCGCGACCTGCTCACCCGCATCATCTACGGGGCACGGGTGTCGCTGACGGTGGCGTTTGTCGGTCCGCTGGTCGCGCTGACGGTGGGGCTAACGTTCGGACTCATCGCCGGTTACTTTGGCGGCGCACTGGACAACATCATGATGCGCTTCGTCGACGTGATGTACGCCTTCCCAACGCTGCTGTTCATCATCCTGCTGATGACGTTCTTCCGGCTGAGCTTTGCCAGCCCGGAGCCGGGCACGTTCGCGTACAGCATCGGGCAAATTGACCGTGCCATCGGCGGCATGTTGTTTATCTTCATCGGCATCGGGCTAACATCGTGGATGCAACTGGCGCGGCTCACACGCGGGCAGGTGCTCAGTGTGCGGCGGCAGGAGTACGTGGAGGCGGCGCACGCAATCGGCGCACGCAACCCGGTCATTATCACACAGCATGTGCTGCCGAACATTCTCGGTCCGATTGTAGTGGCGGAAACGCTGACGATCCCGACGTACATCTCCTACGAGGCGTTTCTCAGCTTTATCGGCTTGGGTGTGACGCCGCCAACGCCAAGCTGGGGCGCGATGATCGCCGATGGCGCTTCCACCATTTCCACGTACCCGAACCAGGCATTGTTCCCGGCGGTGGCGCTCTTCTTCGTGATGTTCGCGTTTAACTTCCTGGGTGACGGTCTGCGCGACGCACTCGACCCACGGATGCGCGGCGTGGAGTAAAAACGCTACAGGTTCAGCGGTGGACGGCAAAAATGCCGTCCCTACAGGCGCAAACCCATACCACGGGAGGATTAGACCATGACGCCCATGCTGCTCATCATCGACATGCAGGAGGACTTCTTTACCGACCAGACCCGCCTGCAAGCGCACCGCGCCGCGCTGATTGAGAACATCAACGCGCTTGCCGCCACCGCCCGCGAGCACGCCGTCCCGGTGGTGTGGGTGCAAACCTGCTACCGCCCGGACATGTCCGACGCGAACCGCTACCTGCGCGAGCACAATATCACCATGCTGGTGGAAGGCACACCCGGTGCCGCGCTGCTAGATGGGCTGCAACCCGCGCCCGGTGACCTACACCTGACGAAAAAGCGTTACAGCGCGTTCTTTGGCACGCCAATCCTTGACCTGCTGCGCGAGCACAGCGCAGGCACGGTTATCGTCGCGGGCATCAACACGCATGCTTGTGTGCGCAGCACCGCCGTAGACGCCTACCAGCACGACTACGCGGTTATCATCGCCACGGATGGCATCAATTCCTATGACGGGGAACACCACGACGTATCGCTGCGGTATATGGATGGCAAAATCGGGGAGATGCTGACCAACAAGGCAATCCGCGAGCGCTTAGCACAGTAACCGTACCCGCCGGGGCCTGTCGGGATGTTGCACGCAACATCCCGACAGGCGAGAGCACAATAAGCTGCGCTAGATGCCCGAGCCGTAGCGCCGCGCACACGCGGGTTCGCTCAGCGGCGGCTCCTGACCGATGGAATCCAGCACCGCATCAAACACGGGCAGGTCGTACCACAGGCAGTTCTGGTCGATCAAAAAGGCAGACACAATCGTCACGCAGCAGCAGAATACCAGCAGCACCAGGCAGCCGATCAACACGATACGCATCGTATTGCCGCCGCCCTCCTCGAACTCCTCTTCGTAGTACGCACCCCCCGCAGGTGCACCGGGCGGGGCAGGTGCCGCCGCCGCGTAGGGGTCTGGCTCCGCCTGCTGCGGCGGCGTGTACAATGGCTGCTGTTGCGGCGCACTGGGGGAGTAGGGTGCAGGGTCTTGCGCGGGTGGGCTGTACGGCGACGGTGCAGGGGATGGCGATTGTGGCGCGGGCGACTGCATCGTCGGCTGCATACCACCGCCTTCTTCCGGGGCGCCCATGCTGGCACCGCGTGTTGCCTCATACCCCAGCGTGACCGTCTCACCCAGCCCGATCATATCGCCGTTGTTCAGGGGCTTTGCCCCGGTAATGCGCTGCCCATTGATGAATGTGCCGTTTGTGCTGCCCAGGTCTTCTATGGTGTAGCCGCCCGCCCCGCGCGTAAACCGCAGGTGATGACGGCTGACCTCTGGGTCGTTGATGACAATGTCGTTTGTAATATCCCGCCCGACCGTTACGATGTCTTTGTTCAGGTCATAGGTCTGGTTTGGCTGCGGACCTCGACGCACGATCAGCCGAAAGCTGCCGTTGTCCTGCATGCAAGCGCCTCCCTGATGATAAGCGATAAATAGCTCATGAATGCCGACGTCCGTGGAGTATATTTCACAAGTCCCGCTTTGCGCAACCTACCACGGCGGCATTAGACCAAACGTGGGCGGCAGGCGGGTGAGCTATGTTTTTCGCCCTACAACTCCTGCCAACTGCCCGTAGTGCTGTACTGCGTGCGGATGTCTCGCCCGCCCGGCAGCGCGTAGTACCACTCCCCGACGAGCGTACCTCGGCTGCCACGCTTGTCTAGCTGCTGTGTTTTCATCGTGAACGAAATTTCGTCGCCGTCTGCCCAGCCCAGCCGATTGCGTGCTTCCGGGTTGTTCACCCACAGGTAGCCAAAGCCGCGCTCTGGCGTGATAAAACCGGCTGGAGCCGTTTCTATGGGGTAGCTTTGCCCAGTCCATTGGTCATCGTACACACGGTAGGTGCCGTCACCAAAGCCCACCACAATCCAGTCCACGTCATCGCGCCACAGCATGAACCCGTTCTGAAACGACTGGTAGGCGGCGTTCACCTGGAGTTCCGGCAGGGCGCATTCGTCGGCGTTTTGTGGGTCTGTGAAGGTGAGCGAAGCAGCACAGGTCAGGTCAAGCGAGACGTCCTGCGTTGCCGCCACCGCGCCATCGCCCGTGAACACATCGACCACAAAGCGCACATCATCCACCTGCATGCTATCCAGTTCCACCTGCACGCTGCTGCTAGACGCCCTGCCCGTATACAGCGATTCGCGGTAGGTATCGCCCAGCCACAACTGCGACGGATACCAGCCCACGTCAATGCGGTCGTAGGCACCGCTCACCTGCCAGCTTACTGTTACCGTGCCGAAGCGCTGCGCCGGGTTGGGGCTAACGGCAAAGCTGTTGATGGCAATGGTATCATCTGCTGCGCCGGCGCTGCTGCCCACAACAGTGCCGCCGCTGGTATCCCCCGCTGCTGCAACCGTGTCACCATTGGTCGTATCGGCAGTCGTGGTGCCTTCACCCGCCGGGACAATCAACTGGGTGTAGTTGGTGGCGGTGCCGCTGTATTCCTCCGTCCAGCCGCTAACGCCGTCCGCCTTGCGCACCTGCCACTGCCGCACGCCGATGCCGTCGGCGGTATCTGCCGCGTTCTGGTAGCAATATGGTCCGTCTACCACGGTCAGCAGCTCATCGGATGCCGCTGTTGCGACGGTGGTGCCCGTCACACCGCTGGTACTGCGCAGCGTGAGTGACGCCCGCGCCTCTACCGTGTCGCCCGTTTCGATGCCGAACCCCGGCAGGAACGGTGTCTGGTAGCAGGCGTCGCCCTCAACCACAATGATTTGCTGGGTACCGCCCGCCAGCGTGGGGATTTGCACACGCTGTTGTGCTAGCGTCTGTGTGGTTTGCACATCGAACACGCGCAGTTGCAGCACGACCTCCGCTGCGTTGCCCACCGGGTACGGGCGCACAAAGCCCTCCCCGCTGGATGGGATAATCTGGAAGTCGCGGGGCAGTTCCACGTTCACGACGCTGCCACCGGGCAGGATTTGCTCAAAGACGAGGTTGCTGCCGTCCGGGCGGTTGGCAACCCCCCAGCTTACCGGCAGGATCAGTTGGCGCTCGGCGAGGTCTGCGGTGCGGATGCTGCTGGCACCTGCGCTGAACGTGGTAATCGCCACCGGGTCGGTTATCACCGCGCCAGCAGTTGCCAGCGTGACGGTGCGCTGGTCGTAGGTGAAGCGATTGCGCACGTCAATCATGCGGACGCGCAGCGTGACTGTGTTCGTGTTCGGGTCTGTGATGTACGGTGCAACCACGCCGCTACCCGACGGATTAACCCAGGCGTTTTCGCGGGGCAGTTCCACGTTAGCGGAGGTACCATCGGCAAACACCTGCTCAAACACCAGCGTTGCCGTGAACGGACGATTGGCGGACTCCCACGCGACTTCTACCCGCTCTGTGCGGTTGATGAGTTCCTGGCGGTCTAGGGCGCGGTTTTCGGTCGTGAAGCTGACAAGGCGTGGCGCGGTGCTGTTGTCAATCGGCGCACCGTCATTGCGGATGGGCAGCGACACCAGGCGGCGGTCGTATTCGGTGCCGTCGAACACGTTAATCAGGCGCAGGCGCAGCACCACTTCGCTGGCATCGTCTGGCAGCAGCGGGGCGGCAACACCCTCGCCGTTGGAACTAACCCAGAAGAACCGACGCGGCAGTTCCACATTGACGAACGTGCCGTCTGGCAGCACCTGCTCGAAGATGAGGTTGGCACCTATCGGACGCGCTTCCGTCGTCCAGGCGAGCGGGACGCGTGCGGTGCGGTTGACGAGTTCGCTGCGGTTGACAAAGCCAGCGGCGGTACCGAACGACGTAATGCGTGGCGATGTGGTTTGCGCCAGCACCGTGCTCCCCAGCAGGAGCAGCAGCACAACCCCACATACGACAAGAGACATAAGGCGCTTCATCATGATGGTTATCGCTCCCGTCTAAAAGATGTTATTTCGTCTATACTGCGAGTCGTCGGCGAGTGCCGCTGCGTTCCGTTAGAAAGCACAAACTACGTATCGTTAATGCTCCGCTCCGCCTGGAAGCGCCCCGGCAGCCCGCCCTCAGCAGCATCCACCAGCCGCGCATAGGTGTGCGGCATCCGCTGCTGCAACAACGGGAACAGCCCACGCCAGCGTTCCATCACGGCGGGTTCCAGCGTAGCGGTGATGACCTCGGTTGTGTCTCGCCCTGCCTGCGCCAGCACATTGCCCATCGGGTCGCAGATGAAGCTGCTGCCGTAGAAGGTCACGTCGTTTTCGTGCCCCACACGGTTCGCCGCACCGACGAACACCCCGTTAGCAATCGCGTGCGCCCGCATCATCGTCTGCCACATGTCGGCGCTGTCCATGTCCGGGTCGGTCGGTTCGCTGCCAATCGCCGTAGGGTAGAAGATGTAATCCGCACCGTTCATGCTGTAGATGCGTGCCAACTCCGGGAACCATTGGTCGTAGCAGGTGGGTGCCGCCACGCGCATCGCGCCCACATCCCACACGGGGTAGGCGTTCCCACCGCCGAAGAAGTCGGTCTCGTAATACCCATCGCCGGACGGAATGTGGATTTTGCGCGTGGCACCCGTTAGCGTGCCATCGGGCGCGTAGATGAGTGCGGTGTCGTAATAGCGGTCGCCGTCGCGCTCAAACATGCTGCCCACCAGGGTAACGCCGTGCGACTGTGCCATGTGCGCGAAGAACTGGCTGGACACACCACTACCGACGGACTCTGCAAAGGCGAAGCCGCCCTCGTCGCGGGTGCCGGGGAAGTACGGCAGCAGGCTAAATTCTGGCAGGCAAACCAACTGCGCCCCCGCCGCCACTGCCTGCGGGATGAGCGCTTCGTACTGCTCCTTCATGGCGCCAATGCTGCCGTTCCACGCCAGTTGCACCAGCGAAACTGTTATCTTTTGCATGTTTTCCCGTCCTCCAGCGCAGTTACCTTTTGAAATCTCTTTCACGATACGTTAATTTATGTGCAATGTCATAAAGGGATGTGCTTTCGGTCACTGTATGAAGCGGCACCCTTTGCGCAATACTATTGGTGAGCATGAGGTTAAAACAACAGGCAAGCAAAACACAGCCTGGATCAGAACCTCAAGGAGAAGGAAAGAGCATGACGAAGGTACTCGTCACTTACGCTAGTGCACACGGTTCCACAGCAGAGGTAGCAACGTTCATCGGGCGCGTTCTCGGCGTCTACGATATTGAAGTGACCGTTGCCCATGCAGATACAATCAAGGACGTAACACCATACGATGTCGTTTTGATGGGATCTGCCGTGCACAGCAGCATGTGGCTGCCCAGCCTCTCGCAGATGATGTTCCGCTTCGAAAAGGAGCTAGCAGAGAAAACCATCTACATGTGGTTAAGCTGCATCATCGTGCTAGAAGACGGCGGACGCGAGCAGGCACTGAATAAATACCTGTGGACGGAGGCGCTCAACCGCCTGAACATCGCCACAGATCACATCGAGGTCTTCGCTGGCAAGATGGACTGGAGCCATATCGAGGGCAACGAAAAGTGGATCCTTTCCAGCCGCTACGAAGGTAAGGAATTGCCTGGGCGCGTGCGTGGCGACTACCGAGACTGGAAAGCGATTGCGAGCTGGATTCATCGGCTTGCCGAGGAACAAAACTTCCCGTTGGACTTTACCAAGGTACACGTCGTTTCTACCTCCACCAAGGCGGAAACGATTACCGAGGACGAGGTTGATCAACTCACCTGGCCCGACAATCCTGGAGAGTCCAGCGCGTTGTGATTTTGCACACGTACATTATTTAGCAAAGAGGGAGAAGCACAGCATGGCTGACGACAAGCGCAAAGCACATCTGAAATCGCTCGGACTGCGTAACCTGCGCAATGTGAATTGGAACCTGCACACCTCACAGTTGTACGAAGTGGCAATTAAGAACGGGGAGGGCATCCTCGCCCAGCACGGTCCGCTCGTCACCCGCACGGGCACGCACACCGGGCGCTCGCCGAAGGATCGCTTCGTGGTAAAGGAACCCAGCTCGCAGGATAAGATTTGGTGGGGCAACACCAATGTGCCGTTCGACCAAGGCAAGTTCGAGCAAATCCACGCCAAGATCAGCGCTTACCTGCAAAACGCAGAGATCTTCGTGCTGGACTGCTGGTGCGGTGCCGATGAACGCTACCGCCTGCCCGTGCGCATCATCACAGAAGACGCCTGGCACAACCTCTTTGCCCGCAACATGTTCCGCCGCGCCACAGACGCGGAACTGGAGAACTTTGAGCCGGAGTTCACGGTGATTAACGTGCCGTCCTTCCGGGCAGACCCCGAAATTGACGACACCAACTCCAACACGTTCATCCTGGTCGATATCTCCAAGAAGCTCGTGCTCATCGGCGGTACCAGCTACGCTGGCGAGATCAAGAAGTCCATCTTCAGCGTGATGAACTACCTGCTGCCGCAGCAGGGCATAATGACCATGCACTGCTCCGCCAATACCGACCTCAACGGAGAGAACCCGGCGCTGTTCTTCGGACTAAGCGCCACCGGCAAGACCACCCTATCGTCAGACCCCAATCGGCGGCTCATCGGCGACGATGAACACGGCTGGAGCGACGACGGCATCTTCAACTTTGAGGGTGGCTGCTACGCCAAGGTGATTCGTCTATCCCCAACAGGGGAGCCGGAAATCTACGCGACCACGCGCATGTACGGCACCATCCTGGAAAATGTTGTGGTCGACAGCACCACCCGCCTACTCGACCTGGACGACGACAGCTACACTCAGAACACCCGTGGCTCCTACCCGCTCACGCACATCCCGAACATCGTGGAAAGTGGCATCGCCGGGCACCCGAACAACGTTATCTTCCTCACGGCAGATGCGTTCGGTGTGCTGCCCCCGGTGAGCAAGCTCACGCCGGAGCAGGCAATGTTCCACTTCCTCAATGGGTACACCGCAAAGGTTGCGGGTACAGAGCGCGGCGTCACCGAGCCGCAGGCAACGTTTAGCGCCTGCTTTGGCGAGCCGTTTATGCCGCTGCACCCGGCAGACTATGCCGAACTGCTGGCAGAGAAGGTGCGCAAGCACAATGCCGACGTTTGGCTGGTGAACACAGGCTGGACGGGCGGTCCTTATGGTGTGGGCAGCCGCATGAAGCTGAGCTACACCCGCGCTATGGTTAACGCCATCCTGGACGGGTCGCTTTCTGACGTGGAAACACAGCAGGAGCCGTTCTTCGGGCTGCACATCCCCACAAGCTGCCCCAACGTCCCGGCGGAAGTTTTGAACCCGCGCGAAACCTGGGCAGACAAAGACGCTTACGACGAGAAGGCACGCGACCTCGCCAGCCGCTTCTCGGAGAACTTCAAGAAGTATGCTGATCGCGTCTCACCAGAAGTGCTCGCCGTCGCAGAGGTATAGCACGACCTGGCACACAACACTAGCAATTCGCCGGGGCAGGGTGTACACCTTGCCCCGGTTTTGTTTACTATCCACAGGGCACCACATGAGGCAACGGGTGAGCGCACTGCTGCAACGCAAGTTCGTGCAAGACACGCTCACACTGCAAATCGGTAAGGTGGGGGTGCTCGTCCTGAGCTTAGCCGCCTCTGTGATTGTGCCCGTGCTGCTGGGTCCCGCCAGCTACGGCACCTGGCAGCTTGTGATTACGCTGTACGGCATTTGGAAGTTTTTCAACCTCACCGGGCTAATCCCCAGTGCGCAAACCCGCTTTGCCGTTGCTGTGGGTGCCCAAGACCCAGCAGAACTCCTGAACATTATGGGGCTTTTTGTGCGCGGGGCGCTGCTGTACTGCACGGCAAGCACGTTACTGCTGTGGCTGGCACGCCCGCTGATTGCCAACACGATATACGATGGCGACTACGCGGTTGTCAATCTGGCGGTGTGGCTCTCGCTCACGCAGTTCACAGAACTGGTGTTTAACCTGTTCATCATCACGTTTAGCAGCCGCCGCCAAATGCGTCACGTCGCCGCGCTGCAAAATGTAAACCAGCTTGTCTTGGTCGTCACGGCGATTGTTGCTGTGTTGATTGCCCGCACACCTGCCGCGCTGGTCACCTCTCGCATTGTGTACTCCTTGCTGACGCTGGCAGTGGTGCTGGTGGTCTACCAGCGCACACGCACACACGCCCAGGTGAGCTATCCGGGCATTGGGGCGGTGTTGCGGGCAGTGCCCAGCGCCCACGGCGGGGACTACTGGCGCTTTGGCTTTACTAACGCGCTGGACAAGAACATCGCGGGGCTGTTCACGCTGGTGCCTGTGCAGCTTGTCGGTGCCCTGCACGGGGACGCTGCTGCGGGTTACATTGGGCTAGCGCTCAACGGCATCAACCAGCAGACGTTTTTCACCTCTGCCATACTGGACAACATGCAGGCGGTGGTGCCACAGGCAGTGGGGCGCGGTGATTACGCCCGCCTGTGGCAGAACTTTAGCCGGGTGCTGCTGGTGCTGGCGGTGGGCGGCAGCGTGTTCTACGTGGCGTTTGCGCTGCTGGCACCGCTGGTAGTGCCCGTGCTGTACACAGAGGCGTGGGTGCCCGCTGTGCCGCTGCTGCAAGCATTTGCGCTGTTCGGCGCAGTGACCACCGTCGGCAGCGTGTTCGGTCCGTTGTATCGCGCATTCGACTTTGTGCGCGGGGCGCTGCTGGTGAAGCTGGCAGCGCTGGCGGTGGGCGCACCGTTGGGGGTGTGGCTGGTGGTACAGTATGGGGCGCTGGGCGGTGTGTGGATGATTAACGCGCTGTTTGTCGTCAGCGTTGGGCTAACGGCATGGCTCACCCTGCCGGAACTGCGCAGCCGTGCCCGAACTGCGTAACACCCCATTTTTGTGCGGCGGTGCGCTATAATCCCGCATGTATAGTTTGAGTTTTTTTACATCCACAAAGCTATATCGACTTAGATAAATACAAGTGTATAATACGAGAGTCGTTCAAGATGCCGGAGATTCACTTCAGAGTGCGCGAGGTTATCGAAAGTTACCAGGACACGTTTCCACCAGAAAACCGCCCATCACAGGCGCAGATTGCTGTGGCATGTGGCATCAGCCCGGTCACGCTATCGCGGTATATCAATGGTTGGATAGAGCGCCCTGACTTAACCCTTGTCGCCAAGCTGTGCGATTACCTGGGCATTGACGACATGAACGTAATTTTCGAGTTCGTAAAAGACCCGAAGGAGGGCGAAGAAGCATCATGAGAAAACTTTGGCTAGTGTTAGGGATGTGCCTGGGGGCGCTCATCGTATGGGCACTCACCCACGAAGACCGACGCATCGCCGCCGACAAACGCGCCTACGACCGGAGCGCGGAGGGGTTCACCAAAGAATCTACGCTGGAGCTTGGCACACTAGGCGCGGTGCACGGCACCGACTACCTGAGCGAAGACTACTGGCGGCAGGAACTCTCACAGTACGACGATGACGACGACTTGAGCGCGGAGGGCGTCAGCTAATGTTCCAAACGCCAGAAGAACGACCGCGCCACAAAATCAAGCAACTGCTGCGAGACATCGGCACTTTGATTGGGCTGGCAAATGACGATAACCAGCGCCAGAACCTGCGTCGGCTTTACGCTCAACTGAAAGACATAGAGCTATCGGTCGACCTGATGAAAGAAGACCTGATGGAAATGTACCTGCGTAATGGTGCCTTCCCCGGAGATATGGTGGGGTGGCTAGATGACGACTTCACCTATACCGACGATGACGAAGACCAAAGCGACGAACCCAAGGAGAATCCAGGCAAGAAGCCATAGTA
>CAYVGI010000051.1:0-29334 GCA_964451095.1 uncultured Anaerolineaceae bacterium | reverse complement strand
CTACCTCCCCATTATCTACTACACCTTCTCAGTTTTCATGCGTCAGCCCTGGCCCCTCCCCCTTCGCAAGCGCCTCATCTAGCATGGCCTCAACCTCTGCCATGAGTTTTGCTTTCATCTCGTCACGTTTACTGAGCATGGTATCTCCCCTTCATTCGCTTCTGTCCGGGAGTTTATCTCATCTTGCCCCCATACCCGGATGCACCCATTTGTCTATGTGCTGTGGAATCCGCAAGAAAAATGCAGTAGACTAATAGCATAAATGCTCGCTAAATGACAATTCACGTTGAGGCAACTGTGGCAGCAATTGACGACATACTGAACCAATATACAGCTTTGCGCGACCAAGGACTGGCAACAAATGACGCCTGGAAGCGGGTGCTACCACAGGTTGAAAAGCTGCCCAGTGATGGTAAAAATGAGGTTGCGGAGCGCATTCGTGCCTATGAAACAGGCTCCACGCCAAAGAAGCGTATAAAGCGACTCAAGCGTGTAACGGATGAGGGCAACGCAGCAGGCGGTAACACGGGGGGTGGCACGCAGGTATACTGCTGGAACTGTGGCAAGGCAAACCGACCGGGTGAGGTCATCTGTGTGCACTGTGGCAGTTTGCTCAAGCAGCAACCCGTCGCCGCGACACGCCAACTACACACGGAAGATCACCAACCAGAGCATTTTGGTAGCGATGGTACATTAATGCTGTATGTGCGCCACTCCGGGGATATTATCAAGCTGCGCCCGCAAACGTTTAAGCACGAGATCATCGTGGGGCGGGCAGATGCCAACAATGTGGTGACGCCTGATGTCGACCTGACAGCGTATGGTGCCGGGCAGATGGGTGTGTCTCGTATGCACATGACCATCACCTACCAAGGAGACCTGAATCGCATTCAGATCACCGACATGGGCAGCGCAAACGGGCTGTACATCAACGGGCAGAAGATGGCGAACAAAGAGGAGCGCGTGCTGCGCGACGGTGACCAACTGCGCCTGGGGCAGCTTGTGCTTGATGTGGCGTACCAGCATACACCGTCCTAATTTAAGGTCTGCGGATCACACGGGCAGGGTTCCCCGCTGCAATAACACCTGCGGGGACATCCTTCGCCACCACGCTGCCCGCACCGATGACGCTGCCCGCGCCGATTGTCACCCCCTTTAGCACCAACGTCCCCATACCGATAAAAACATCGTCCTCGATAACAACTGGTGCGGTTGCGCCGTCAGTTGGGCTGCGTTGGCGCTCTGTTGGCAGCAGCGGATGGAAGTCTGTGTCGATGATGGTGCTGTTGCACCCCACCGTGACCCTATCGCCAATGGTGATGCGCTCCTCACACACGATGGCACCGCCCGTCATGCCGAAGTGCTGCCCGATTGTGAGCACCGCCCCGGCGCGGCGCGTGCTGAGGATGCATGGATGATTCGGACCAAGTGGGTTGCTGCGCACCGTGGAGCGTAACTCGATGGACTGACCCAGTTGGATAGTTGATGCGGTGTGCCGCTGGATGATAGGCAGACCGTACAGGCGCGTATTCTGCTGCCAGGCAACCCCGCTGATGGCAAACTGCAAACGCGCTAGCGGCAGCAGCAGCAGTCGTTCGATCTCGTTGCGTGCCTTCCACGGTGTTTCTGCTGCGGCACGCACATTATCCACAGAAAAAAGCGACGATTTTTGCTCCATCAGCCTACGACTTCCCTACGCAGTATGCCCAAAAACCAAATTCTAACTGTAAAAAAGCAGCTTTGTGCTGCCAAATAACGACAATAACACGAATCATGCAAAATTTGCGGAAGGGAAATCAACCATGCGGTTACGTGTGCTTGTTGGACTATTGGTGATATTGATCGTTGTCCCCGTTGCGGCACAGGACGGGCGCATCAACCCAAGTGTGCTCGATATTGCGATTTACTGTGCGAATGGCGGTGTGGAAATATGGGATGTTAGCGCGAACGGTCAGGGGCAGCGGGCGCTTGGTGCCACCCGAGACCAGATTGGCAATGCGGTTGGCGCTGCGCGAGATAACAACGCCCCGGTAACATTTGCGCAGGGCAGCTTTGGCACCTCGCTCACCGCGCTGCCGGGTGTGCAGTTGCAGGCAGCACAGCAACTCGAAGACAAAAACCCCTTCACGTACACCTTCAACGCAGACACATGCGGTCCGCTGAACATCCCCGCACCGGGCACTGCCAATGTCGGCAACTTTGCGCCGGGTGTGTTGGTAGATGACACCGCAGCACCTGTCACGCCGGAGGCACCCGCGCCGCAGGTCGGCACGACGCAGAATGTGCTTTACACCGTGCAGCGTGGGGATACGCTGAACCGCATCGCACAGAACTTTAACGTCAGTGTGCCGGAGATTGTGGCGGCGAACAACCTGCCGAACCCGAACCAGCTTTTCCCAGGGCAGCAGCTTGTCATCCCGAACCAGGTGGTAGAGGCACCCGCACCCGCAGAAGGCAATAACCCTGCGCCAGAAGAGAATACCGCCCCCGCACTGGTGAACAACGACGGCAACTTCCTGCGCGATTCGTCGTTTGAGGGGCAATACACCAACCGGGGGCGTGCGGACTTCAATGTGCCGTCGGAGTGGGGTATCCAGGTGATTACGGAGCCGCGTGTGTACGAGTGGCAAAACCTGATTCCGGTTGCTTTCCCACACACGACATGGGTGATCCGCAATGGCGCTGCGTCTTTGAACATGAACAAGGGCTACGCGACGTTCACAGTGGTGCTGAGCCAACAGGTGAGCGTGCCCGCCGATGCCACGTTGGAGGGCAGTGTGTGGGCGTGGTACCACACCTGTGACGCAGGCAGCCAGAACTGCGATAACCGCAGCAATCCGGTTGTGCGGGTGGGGCTAGCGCCAGATGGTGGCACCAACCCATTTGCCAGCAATGTTACGTGGAGCGGAAACACATCCCCGCAGGGCAGTTGGGGGCTTGTTGGCGTGCAAGGGCAGGCAGCGGGCGATGTCGTCACGATGTTTATCTTCGCCTCGCAGGACACGCCCCGCGCCATCAACGAGCTTTACTTCGATGAGGCAGTGCTGCGACAAGTTTCGTAACAGCGCACAGGCGCTATCCTGAACCAGAAAGCAGTGGGGCACGCATGACGTGCCCCTTTTTTGTGTCGTGGTCGCTCTGGTTAGTTGGGGTTGCCGCAGCTTGGCGTCGGCGGCAGCGTTCCAGTGGGGCGTGCTTCCAGCACGACGGGGATGTCCAGCGTGTCGCGCCCGCGGATGACACGCAGATTGATAGTGTCCCCAGGGCTAGAGTTGGTGACAAGGTAGGTCACTAGCTCGTCCATCGTGGCGATGTCCCGGTCATCAACGGCAACGATAATGTCACCACCCGCACAGATGTTGCGCCCACGCACCTCGATAAACTCTGTGCCGCCTTGCAACCCAGCTTTTGCCGCCGGGGATGTGGGGGTGACAGTGCTCAGCAGCACACCAGACGTAACCGGCAGCTCCAGCGGGGCGGACAGGCTGGCAACGCCGAAGCCATCCGCAGCAGACATCGCGGAGATGCCAATCCATGCGTAATCGACCTCACCGTCTTCGATGAGTTCTGGCACGACCCGTGCAACGGTGTTGGATGGCACTGCGAAGCCAACACCCTCAAAGATACCCGTCTCCGTGCGGATAGCAGTATTCACGCCGATGACCTCACCGTTGGAGTTCAGCAGCGGTCCGCCACTGTTACCGGGGTTGATGTCCGCGTCCACCTGAATGATGGATGGGTTCTGGAAGCCGGGCACCGCGTTCACGTCGATAAGTTCTGCTGACGGTAGCTGACGCCCCTTCGCGCTGACGATGCCCGTTGTCATGGAGCTTGCCAGCCCGAACGGATTGCCGATGACGATTGCACGCTGACCCACGAGTACCGTGTCACTGTCTGCAATGGGGATGGGTACCAGTCGTTCTGCTGCGACGTCTTCCACGCGGATGACCGCGATGTCGCTGTAGGTGTCGAAGCCGACCACCTCTGCTGATGCAACCAAGCCATCGTTGAACGAAACGTTAATTTCGTCTGCGTCTTTGACGACGTGTGCGTTGGTGACGATATGACCGTCTGCGTCGTAGATGAAACCAGAACCGTTACCAATATCCCCCAAGGAGAAGTTCGGGCTTTGGCTGACGACAACTTCTATAAAGACCACTGAGGGTGCCAACCGATCGTAGATGTTGGTTAGCAGCAAATATTCGGCGTCTGCCGCGCTGATGACCTCTGCGGGTACAGCGGTCGGCATTTCTTGCTGGAAGTTCTCTGCAGACCCAACTTCGGCGACCAGTGCATCGAACGGGGTGCTGGCGGCAGCTTCGGGTTGCTGGTTGGAGGGGGTGTTCTGCGTTGGTGCACACGCTGTTGCCATCAGGCTAACCAGTACCAACACGAGGAACCATCTAGACATAACGAACTCCGCGTTTCATCGTAGTTTTCATCTCGCATAAGTATAACTGAAAAGTGCGTTTCGTTTGGCAACGATTATCGAATGGTAACATCGGCTCATGGTTTCATTATTTTGCGGCATGGTTTTCTCCCTCAATCCTTAACACAACTTTCGTTACAATACAAAGCCACAAGGCGGGGTAACTCGCCTTTTTTCGTGTGAACGCAAACGAGTACAGGAAACCCAACGTGACCCAAACACGCGATGATATTCGCAACGTGGCGATTATTGCCCACGTTGACCACGGCAAGACGACATTGGTAGACGGAATGCTCAAACAGTCGAAGGTGTTCCGAGAAGGTGCAGATGTGCAAGAGCGCGTGCTCGACAGCAACGCATTGGAGCGCGAGCGTGGCATTACGATTCTGTCCAAGAACACGGCGATCACCTATAACGACGTTAAGATCAACATTGTAGACACACCCGGTCACGCAGACTTTGGCGGCGAGGTAGAGCGGGTGCTGAACATGGTCGATGGTGCGCTGCTGCTCATCGACAGTGTAGAGGGTCCCATGCCGCAGACGCGCTTTGTGCTGCGCAAAGCACTAGAGCTTGGACTGCGCATTGCTGTAGTCATCAACAAGATTGACCGCCCCAACGCCCGCATTGAGGATGTGCTCAACGAGACGTTTGACTTGTTCATCGAACTGGGTGCGACAGACGAACAGGCAGACTTCCCGGTCATGTACGCCATCGGGCTGCACGGCAAGGCAGGGGAAGACCCGGCGGGACTGGCAGATGACCTGACGCCGCTGTTTGACATGGTTTTGCGCGAGATGCCGCCGCCCACCGTCTCGCCGGACACACCCGCGAGTATGCTGGTTACCACGCTGGAGTATGACCAGTACAAGGGGCAGCTAGCCGTCGGGCGCGTGAAGTCCGGCACGATGAAGCGCGGCATGTCATTGGTTCGCATCACGCCAGAGGGTGAGCGTACCAACGGGCGCATGGAGTATTTGTTCACGTTCCACAACCTGGGCAAAGAGGAAACCGAAGCGGCAGCCGCCGGAGACATCGTCGCGATCGGCGGCTTTGAGAAGATTGACATCAGCGATACGCTTGCTGCGCCGGAAGTCACCGAGCCGCTGCCTGCCATTCGCGTAGAGGAGCCAACGGTGCGGATGACCTTTGGCGTGAACACAGCGCCGTTCGCCGGGCGCGAGGGCAAAACGGGTTGGGGCACATCGCGCCGCCTGCGGGAGCGGCTGTACAACGAAACGCGCTCCAATGTGGCGCTGCGCGTAGAAGATGGTGACAGCCCGGAGAAATTTGTAGTGAGCGGGCGTGGCGAGCTGCACCTGGGCATTCTCATCGAGACGATGCGCCGCGAGGGGTACGAGTTTGAGGTGAGCAAGCCGGAAGTGATCTTCACGCAGGACGAAAATGGCAAGACGCTAGAGCCTGTGGAAGAAGTCGAGGTCGAAATCGCCGATGAGATGGCAGGCACCATTATGGAGCTGCTGGGCGAGCGACGCGGGCAGATGACGCACATGGAGACCGCTAACGGCACCACCTACATGGAATACATCGTGCCCACACGCGGGCTTCTCGGCTTCCAAAGCCACTTCATGCGGGCGACCTCCGGCATGGGGCAGGTGAGCAGCGTGTTCCACAGCTATCAGCCACTCGCTGGCGAGGTACCAGGGCGGCGCTTTGGCAGTTTGGTGGCGATGGAGCAGGGCACATCAACAACCTATGCCATCCAGAACGTACAGCAGCGTGGCACGTTCTTCATCGCGCCGGGCACCGATGTGTACGAGGGCATGATCGTGGGCGAGCACATCCGCCCGGACGACCTCGCTGTGAATGTGTGCAAGGCGAAGCACGTCACAAACCACCGTGGCAAGCCGAAGGAAGATGACGGCGGACTGAACGCGCCGCGCCAGCTAAGCCTGGACGACTTTATCGAGTTCATGGCGCAGGATGAACTGCTGGAGGTCACGCCGGAGAGCCTGCGGCTGCGCAAGCGCGTGCTAGATACGCAAATCCGGATGCGCGAAGAAAAGCGGATGCGCCAGAAGCTAGAGGCGTAGCCTAATTCCGGGTGTCGTGCTCCCACGGCACCCAACGGACGTGGAAATACGACGGGCAGACATCGGTCATATGTGTGAAGTCTGCCCGGTACACTTCGCGTCCGTCGCTGGCAGCGAACACCCGCAGTTCGCAGTCTGCATTGCTGCCATACCTTGCCCCCATTGCCAACCAGCGCCCATCACCTGACCACCACGCGTCGATATACGCCGCGTTGGTGTACTGTGTGCGCCGCTGGAGCGCAGCGCCCGGCAGCGTGATGCTGTAGAGGTTGTGTGCGCCGCCGACGGTGTATGGGAAGGTAAGCACGGGTTCCCCAGGTGACCAGCGCGGGTACAGCAGGAGAAAGTCGCCCTGCATGTTAGCGGTAATGTGCTGTGGGTCGGCGGAGCCATCTGTGGGCAGCGCATAAAAATCGTAGGTTCCTGTTGCGTCCTTGGCAGAGAGCAAAAGCCACTCGTCATCGTAAGACCAGTTTGCCCAGATGATGCGGTCTGCGTTGCCAGCGGGCACGGTGCCAAGCTGGGTGGTTTGAACGGTGTCCAAATCGTGGCGATAGACCGTATGAGCGCCATCGGGCGCTGCGACGGCGTAGGCAAGGCTGCGCTCATCGGTAGACCAGGCGTGTACGATAGGGATGTGGAGTTGATCTACCGGGACGGTGTGCAGGATGCGTAGTTGGGTGCCGTTATGCAGGCTCATCACGCCGAAGGATTGCTCTGCACGCTGACCCATACCTGCGTGCGTGTAGGACAACGTGGCACAGCGGTCATTGCGGCAGGTGATTTGTCCGTCGTACAGCAGCAGTCGTGTGTCAGGAGATTGCGTGTCGTAGCGGAACAACGAGCGATAGCCATCTTGCCGGGCATAGAAGTAGAGGTAGCGCCCTAACGGAGACCAGTATTCGCCGTCCCGGTCAACGTCTGTGGCAATTAAGTCTTTGGTTCCGTCGGCATCCACAGCAAACAGATCGTACGCCAGCGAAAACACACCGCCCTCGCGCGGCATCACTTGCAGCCTCGGTGCCTGTGGGGGTGTGGTCGAATCGGAAGCGGAGAGCACCACAGGCTCCTGTGGATCGAATGTTTCGACGTAGGGGTTGGGCATTTGCGCGGAGAGCCGCAGCGGGAAGTCGATAAACAGGGCATCCTCACCAGATGAGACCATCACGTAACCCGCCGGGCGCAAGCGCCCCAGCACGATCATCGCAATGGCAAGCACCCAAAGTGACCACGCGATTCGGCTCGCCAGCCGAAGCGTCACGCTGTCCGTGGTCGTGCCACCTTGGTGCCGAACGCTGCCTCGCCCAAGTGTGTGCCCCATTTGCGTTTAGATGTGGCGCGGGTGGTAGTCTTTCACACCACCGTGCCGTATCGTGCCGTCAAGCAGCCCCTTAAAGTATGTGCCGTAAGCCGCCAGCGACCATGTGCCACCCGCAGCGCGGGTTTGCCGTCCAGTGATGGCACGGCGCAGGTCTGCGGCGGATGTACCGGGGAACAGCGTGCTGCCGCTGCCGACGCCGTTGGGGGTGTGGGCGTCGCTGTTGCCCACGGAGGCGATGTTCAGTTCACGGCAGGTGAGCTTCGCCAGCAAGTTTGTGCCGGGCGGGAACGCAGCGGCGTTCACGACCTCGACACCGTCGAAGCCCGCACGCTCAATCAGGTTCATGTCGCGGCTGTAGCGCTGTGCACCGCGCCGCGTCTCGCAGATTTGCACCTGAAATGGGTGTGCCAACACTGCGATGCCGCCTGCCTCGTGGATTGCCTGTACCGTTTCTTCCAGGGGCATTCCCGTTGGGATGTTCTCCGTTACCCACCACGCCAGCACATGCCCCTCCCGGCTGGTGACTTCAATGCCCGGTACAACATCAAACGGATAACGCTCCTGATGTTCGTATGCCCACAACGACGCATCGAGGCAGTCGTGATCAGTAATGGCGATCACATCTAGCTGACGATAACGGCAAATATAGTTCAACAGTAACTTAACAGAGGCGGAACCATCGCTTCTGTTGGTGTGCATGTGCATGTCTGCGCGACCAAAGATTGGCACGGAGGGGTCTCTCCCGGAGAGGCTAACGATAATGTTCTAACTATAAACTCATTTCCGGGCGGATTTAAGGGTTCCGACAGAAACTTAACACAAAGTTAAGCGCGAAAATCGGCGTGGGTGTACAATCAGGCACATGAAACGATGGCTAACCCGTGTGCTGTTACCAATTCTTTTCCTGGCGCTGGTGTTGGTAGGGATACTTGTGCTCACCTATGTTAGCGGGACTTTGGGGCTATTTACCCAGCAGGCAGGCACGCGCCTGCGTGCCGTGCCCACAGCGAACCCGCCGCCGCTGCCAGGCACACCGATTGCGCGGTTTGAACAGGTCAACCCAGCGGTTGTCAACGAATTTAACCAGTTTCAGTCTGGCTACCGCCCGGCAGAAAGTGATGCGTTTGGTGTGAGTGTGGCGCCTGTGGGTGCGTACCTGCCGCGCAGTGGCAATCGCCAGTTTGCACTGGTAGACCCAACCCCGCTGCCAACTTTGTTCCCGTACCCAACGTCGCCACCGCTGCCCAACCCACCCATTCCCGGCGATCCGCTGTTTACACCCGTGCCCGGCAGCGATGGCGAGGCACCACAAATCATTCTAATCAACAGCGACTGTGCCCCATCTGGGCTGCCAGCGGAGGGCATTTTCACGCAGCGTTATCATCGCTATCATTTGGGGTTAGATATCGGCGTGCCACGCGGCACCCCGGTGCTCTCTACGCAGAGTGGGGTGGTGTTGTACGCCGATTGGAGCGTGGACGGCTATGGCAACCTGGTGATTGTGCAGAGCGGTGCGTTTATTACGTATTACGCGCACAATACGTCATTTAACGTGGCGGCAGGGCAGGTCGTCAGCAAAGGCAATGTGCTGGCGTTCAGTGGCAGCACGGGCAACAGCACCGGACCACACATTCACTACGAAACCCGCATCAATGACATTCCAGTAGACCCGCAGACATTCGGCAATCGCGGCTACTTTAGTTGTTAGCAGGCAAGGCAAAGTTCAACGCATGGCACAACAGCAACCAAAACGACAACGCAAACCCTGGTTTATCTCCTGGCGCTGGCGGCTGGTTATTCCGCTGGCGGTGGTGCTAGCGCTCACGGCGATGGTGGGTGCTTATGCAGCGGCACTGCACTTTAGCAGCGGATTGAACACCACGCAGGATAACTTGCTGCTGGAAGGTGTGCGCGGGCTAAGCAACCGCACCGATGCGCTCTACCGCCGCCAATTCCAGGAGGCGCAGCGGGTGGCATTTACCATTGGCGTGCCGGAGGCAGTCGCCCGTGCAGAGGTGGATGTGTTGCAGGATGGTCTGGAGGCAAGTGCCCGCGTTGCGGAGCTTGACGCGCTAATTTTGACGGATGCGAACGGCATAGAAGTCCTGGGCGTGCAGCGCGTGTCCATCCCGGATGTGGATGACTACGCGGTGAACAGTGGCACAGCGCTAACCGACCAACCGCTGGTGGTGGCAGCACTCGGCGGCGAAGACGGTGCGGCGGGTCCGGTTCGCACACCGGAGGGGGTGCTGGTGTTCGTTAGTGCGCCAATGCGTGCCGATGGGCAAGTCGTTGGGGCGGTGCTGGCGGGCAATAACCTGTCTAGCATCGCAGATGCCATGCAGGACAGCGCTGTGACGCAGATTGCATTGTTTTCCCAGGAGGGTGAACTGCTACAAACGACGTTCGAGCTAGACGACACCGTGCGCCGCGACTTGACACCTGACCAATCGCTGATGGCGCAGGCGCTTGGCACAGACGGACGCCGCGTGCCCGTGGTAAGCCAGGGGGTGGCGGGGGTGCCGTATCGTGCGGCATATGCCCCGCTAAACTACGGCAACGATACGCTGGGCGTTGTGGCGTTGTTCTTGCCAGATAGCATCCCGTTTGCCACCTCGGCGGGCAGGCAGCTCACGGCGCTGCTGGCAGCAGGGATTGCGGGCGCTGCAGTGATGGTCGCTTTTGTGGGGGTCGGGCTGTTTATTACACGGGTGGAACGGGTGCAAAAGACGGCGGTGGCGCTTGCGCGTGGGCAGGCAACCGCCCGCACAAACATGCGAGCAACCGATGAGCCGGGCGTGACAGGCGCGGCACTCGACGCATATGCCAACCGGGTACAGCGCGAGCGCGACGCGATGTTACAGGCGTTACAGCGGCAGCGGCGCGAGGCAAATCACTTCGCGGCGGTGCTGCAATCCATGCCAGATGGTGTGCTCGTGCAAGATAACACCGGGCAAATCACGTTTATCAACGATGTGGCGCGGCACCTGCTGGCGCCGACACGCACACAAACCCAAACCATTACGCAGTTGTTCGGCAAGTTGGCAGGGCAGCAGGCGGGGGCGGCGCTCGCGCCAGGGATTTACGCGCTGGGCGACCCGCAGCGGGTGGAAATGGGCGAGAAGATGATTAACGCGCAGGCAGCGCTCATCCGGGCGATGAACGGCGAGCGCATTGGCACGGTGGTTGTGATGCGCGATGTGACGGAAACAGTGCGCCAGGAGCAAAAACGCGAACGGCTGCTCAAAGCGGTTGAACATCAGGTGCAGGCACCGCTGGATGAACTCGCACAGGAGAGTGCCTTCCACGCCGTAAGTGACGCGCCCATGGACGACTTTGCACGCGAGATTGCCAAACGCGCGATTGCGCTGCGCAAGCTAGTAGCGGAGATGCGCGAGCTAACGACCCTGGACGAACAGCAGGTGCAAAGAACGCAAACGCAAATCCGGTTGGATACGCTGGTGTGGACAGTTGCCAATGAGTGGCGGCAGATTGCACAAGCGGCGGAGTTGGGTTTCCGCGTAGTGGTAGAGCGCAGCGGGCTGCATGTACTGGGCGATGAGCGGCGACTGCGCTGGGCGATTGGCAACGTGTTGGATAACGCCATTAAGTACACGCCGCCCGGTGGTATGGTCACGCTGGAAGTCAACGGTATGGTAAAGGGGCAAGCATTACTGCGCGTGCGAGATAATGGCGTGGGTATCGCCGACAGCGAACTAATGCATGTGACCACACGTTTTTACCGGGGTAACCCCACCATGAAAACTGGCGAGATTATCCGTACACCCGGCATGGGGCAGGGCCTGCACACCGCAGAGCAGATATTCCAGGCGCATGGCGGGTTTTTGCGGGTGCGCAGCAAGGTAGGGGTGGGCACGGCGGTGTATTTCTCCGTGCCCATTACCTCGTCGGAGGCGCTCGACTTGCCCGGTTTGATGGACAATTTTGAAGGCGAGACGGTACAACTCCCCGAAGACTATCTGCCAGATCTAAAGCTGTGACGCTTTAGCCGTCGTAGTTCGGGTTGCCCAGTGTGAGCAGGTACGCGGTTAGGTCGTCTAATTCCTGCTCTGTGAACAGTTCTTCATAGTTCGGCGGCATCAAGTTTTGCGGGTACTCACCGCCTGCATCTGCTGGCACGATGTATGCTTGTGGCATGTTAATTGATTCGTGAATGTAAGCGACTTCATCGGCAACGCCGGCATCCTCGGCGCGTTGCGCGGCAAGCTCGTAGATGCCCCACATCGGCGGTCCGACGAGGCGCTGTTGGTTCTCATCAACCGAGTGGCAGCTTGCACAAATCCACGGTCCGACGCTGGTGTCGTACTGCTGGTTAAAGATAGTGCGCCCGTTTTCCACATTGCCACGGGCAATCGCACTGGCGATAACGTCGGTTGTCTCGTCGGCTTGTTCAGCAGCTTCTACGACTTCCTCTGCTTCATCGCCATCTGCTGCAACCTCGGCTTCCTCGGTTGGCACTGCTTCAGTGGGGGCAGTGGTGAGGGTTGCCGTGGGTGCAATTGTTTCGGTGGGTGGCACGGCAGTGGGTTCATCCGTGGGCGCAGTTGTTTCGGTAGGCGGTAGGGCGGTGGGGTCATCCGTGGGAGCTTCGGTCGGCGTTTGCGGCGGCGTTGCCTCCACCGCTTCGACCGCTTCCACAACGGATTCCGTTACCTCTTCTGTGGCGACCGACTCTGCAACTGCTTCGGTTTCTGCTGCTTGCGCGACGGCAACACTCTCGTCAATGCTCTCAGCAGGCGGCGGGGTGGCAACGGTGCCGCAAGCCGCCAAAAGCCCCGTCAAGAGGCTCAATAGCATGATTTTTGCGAAGAATCTCATAAAGTATTCACCTGTTTGTGCAAAATTGAACAACTGTGTGCATTGTAGCGTGACTGCAAGCGAAGTCCAACCTTGGTTTGTGGGATGTTCACGCAGTGCTTAATGCAATTTAACTTGTTGGATAATATACATACCGGGGAGCAGCACCGATGGACATTATCGTATTGAACGATGACTGGACAGTTGAATACTTTGAACCGAATGTAGACGGTTTTGAGATGGCACCGTCTGTGCAGCCTGTACCGCGCTTGCCATTGTGGACGTGTGCGGGGCGGTTTGCGGAGGCAGGGTTCTATGCGTGGTTGCAGCGTCAATTCGACCTGCACGAAACCGAAGAATGCGTGCACTATGTGGTGCAAATTGAACGGGCACCCGCCACTACCCGCGTGTACATGAATGACCAGCACCTCGCTGACTGTGACGCGCCCGTGATACGGGTAGATGTGACGGATTATGTGACTTTGGGGAAAAATCGCCTCAGCTTGCGTGTGGACTGCGCGGCAGACGGCGAGGCACAGTTCGAGGCAGTGACACTGCTGCAACTGCCCTGTGACCCCGCCTGACACACCCGCGCCGTTGACGTGCCTGCACCCCACGGATACAATTTTGCCGATTTGTATAAGAAAAATTAGCGGGATACCGCCATGAAATATCATATCTGGACGTTTGGCTGCCAGATGAACACCGCAGACAGTCAGCACCTCGCGTCGGAACTCGAACGGATGGGGTTCACTGCTGCAACCGATGACCCGCAGGAAGCGGACATACAGGTGGTGAACACCTGCGTTGTGCGGCAGAGTGCCGAGGACAAAGGGCTGAACCGCATCAAGATGTTGCAGTCCATGAAAGAGAAACAACCCGATAAGGTGATCGGCGTGATGGGCTGTTTGGTGGGCGTGCGAGACCCATTGCACCTGCGCCAGCGCTTGCCGGGCGTGGATGTATTCATGGCACCGAGCGACCCAGCACCCATGGTGCAGTTTCTGCAAGATCGCTATGCGGAGAGCGAGGTGTTGCGCGTTGAGGCGGATGACCGCCGCCGCCGCGATGCCATCCAGGACGGTGACCTGATTTTGCCTGCGCACGAACAGGAAAACCTCATCAGCGCACATGTCCCAGTTGTGTACGGGTGCTCCCATGCGTGCTCTTTCTGCATTATCCCCTTCCGGCGTGGGGTTGAGCGCAGCCGCCGCGTGGGTGAAATTGTGGCGCATGTGCGCAGCCTCGCCTTGCAAGGTGTGAAGGAAGTCACCCTCTTGGGGCAGATTGTAGATCGCTACGGGAAGGACATCCCCGACGGACCTGACCTGGCAGACCTGCTACGTGTGGTGCACGATGTGGCAGAAGAAACCGGGTTGGAGCGGGTTCGCTTCCTGACGAGCCACCCGAACTGGATGACGGATAAGCTGCTGGAAACCGTCGCAGCGCTGCCGCGTGTGATGCCGCACATCGAGGTGCCCGTGCAGGCAGGCGACGATACTGTGCTGGAAAACATGAAGCGTGGCTACACAGCAGAGGCGTATCGCAAGCTGGTGCACAAAATACGCGCCATCATTCCAGATGTCGCTATCAACACGGATATCATTGTGGGCTTCCCCGGCGAAACGGACGAGCAGTTTATGCGGACGCACAACCTGCTCGCAGAACTGAAGCTGGACAAAGCACACCTTGCCCGTTATAGCCCACGCCCAAATACCGTCAGCGAGCGCCGCATGGAAGACGACGTGCCGGAAGATGAAAAGAAGCGCCGCCACAAGATGCTGGAAGATTTGCAGGCGCAGGTCGTCGCGGAGATTAACCAGAAGTTCCTGGGGCAAACCGTCCCTGTGCTGGTGGAGGAGATGCACAAGGGCAAGTGGCGTGGGCGCACCCCACAAAACAAGCTGGTGTTCTTCGAAGCACCCGGCGAGTGGCGTGGCAAGGTCGCACAGGTTGAAATCACCTGGACGGGACCGTGGAGTATGCAGGGGCGTTTGCCCGCAACCCAAACTCACGATCCGCTTGTGATACTTAATGCTGGGTAGAACTTTAGCAAAGAGGCGGATTTGTTGATAACGTCTCTTTGTTGTTTTATATTAGGTTGGCTCGTGTATAGCTCTCGCAGGCGGTGTGGTGAGGGCGCATGAGTTCCCAAAGACTTGTGCTAGATGCGCCAACAGGGTATGCTTGTTAACAGTAAATTTCAAATAGGTTCGAACGCACACCGCGGTTGGCTATACACCGATTGGAGGACCAGGTACGATGCCGGCTGAGAAAAGTGGATATTACTATCCAAACAAGTTTGCCCGTATCACCATCGAAGCGATGGAAGAGATTATGGGCAAGAACGGCCTGAACGCGATTCTACAGCTTGCGAAGCTCCCTGAAGTAATCGATAACTACCCGCCAGACAACCTGGAAAAGGGTTTCGACTTCGCAGACTATACCGCGCTCAATGTTGCACTGGAAGAAATGTACGGTCCGCGCGGTGGTCGTGGCTTGGCGCTGCGTGCAGGGCGTGCGACGTTCGCACAGGGTTTGCGTGCATTTGGCGCACTGGCGGGCGTAGGCGACTTGGCGTTTAAGGTGCTGCCACTCAACGCTAAGCTGAAGATCGGTGTTCCCGCGATGGCAAACATCTTCTCCCAGTTCTCCGACCAGATTTCCAACGTGTTTGAAGAGGGCAATGACCGCATCATCTACACGCTGGAACGCTGCCCGATGTGCTGGGAACGCAAGGCAGACCGCCCGGTTTGTTATGTGGGGCAGGGGCTGCTGCAAGAGGGTTTGCGCTGGGTTTCCGGTGGTCACGAGTTCAAGGTAGACATGCAAAGCTGTATCGCTAAGGGCGACGATATGGGTCGCTACGTGATCTACAAGGAACCGATCAACTAGATCAACTGCTTTCCCTATGCTTTCCAACAACAAGATAGTGAACAACACCCAAGCCCCAGTGATGTTTTGCTGGGGCTTGTGCATACATTTCCGCTTGGTGCTAAAATGATGGCATGAAATCATTTTCCTTATGGGGGTGCGTGCGGTC
This sequence comes from uncultured Anaerolineaceae bacterium, assembly GCA_964451095.1. Lineage (GTDB taxonomy): Bacteria > Chloroflexota > Anaerolineae > Aggregatilineales > Phototrophicaceae > DAOTTY01. The sequence goes on along the minus strand of CAYVGI010000051.1, from coordinate 13,669 downwards.
TATGACCCGACATTGGCAATATTGGTTTTTGAGCGCAGTGCTAACGACCCTGGCCTGCACGCTAACGGGCACGCCCGTAACCCCAACCCCTGCAACAACGCCGACGCCGCTCGTCACGGGCGCACCAGCGGTTGTGATTGAATCGCCAGATGAGGGCGATGAAGTGACGGTTGGTGATAATGTGCTGGTGAGCGCACTAGCGACGGACACCGGTGGCGTGACGAGCGTCCAGCTTTTTGCCAATGAACGGTTGGTGAAGACGGTGTCGTCGGAGTCAGTAGAGGGCGACCGCACGCTGCCTGTCGTGCTGGACTACGAAGCACGTGCTGCTGGTGAGGTACAACTGGAGGTGGTCGCGTTCCGTGGGACTGTTTCTAGTGACCCAGCAACAGTGACGATTAGTGTACTGGAGGAGGAGCAAGAGGTGGTTAGCCCCGTGCAACCTGCGCCCTCGCTGCCAGTAATTAACCCGAACGACCCCACCTGTCGCATTTTGACCAATGTCGCGCTGAACTACCGCACCGGGCCCGGTGTGGAGTTCGAGCGGCTGGGCACATTTGCGGCGGGCACACAAGCGCCTATCGTCGGGCGTGTGGCAGACAATTCTTGGTGGCAAGTGCAGGCAACAGCGTTCACGAGGGCGTGGGTGAGTTCGGACTTCACCACAGAGTACGGCGTTTGCCTAAACATACCGGTTATCGCTGCGACGCCAACGCCCGCCCCAGCAACGCCAACCCCCGTGCCAACGCTTACCCCTACCCTGGAACCGTCGGTTACACCGACGATCACGCCTACTCCACTGCCGCCGGATTTGGTCGTCAGCGACATCACCGGATTAGACGAACTCACGTTGCAGGGTGGTAGCGTCACTGCAACGTACAGTGTGCTCATTACCAACACAGGCGGCACACCAACAGGTGGGCAGTTCATGAACACGCTGACCATCCTGCCTGGCAATACACAGATTGAGTTGGGGGTCATCGGCACATTGAACCCAGGGGAGAGCATTGTGCTAAACCGCGACGTGACATTCACCGCAGCGGGTGACTTTACCCTGCAAGCGCAGACAGACAGCGGCAACTTCATCGCGGAGCTATCCGAAGTGAACAACGTGGGCATCAAAGTCGTGACTGTGAGTGCGGGGTGATGAGGATGAGTCGGGCGTGGTATGAACGTTAAAATTTTGGTGATCGAACAGAAGATCGGCATTGCTGTGTCCGTCAAGCAGGCGCTAGAGGGAACAGGACACTACGAGGTGTTCCCATTTGCAGACGCAGCACTCGCGCTTGAGTTCCTGCAAGATAACGCGCCGCAGGTGGTTATTGTGAACATGCACATGCCCAACTTTGGCGGGGGAGACTTGGTGAGGTCGGTAAAGGCGACTGCCCCGCAGGCGATTGTTGTGGCAAGCACGTCAGACTCCGCCATGGCCTCACGGGCAGTTTCCGCAGGGGCACAGGGGCTGCTGCAAGAGCGCTACCTGGCGCGTGATGTGATGGAAACGCTCGATCAGATCGCGCCACACCTCGCGCCAGATGAAGAAACCAACACAGGTTCGCGGCGCATGACGCGGGTGCAGCCGACCCAGGACGTTCCGCCCACTGCTACGAACCAATTCGAACCTGTGCGCCCGCCGAGCGTGCAAGGCGGAGATACAAGCGAGTTGGACAGTGTGTTCGACAAGCTGCGCGAAGAAGAGCCGCCCATACCGGGCTTCAAAGAAGGCGGTACGATCACGACTTACATGCAGCAGGTGAGCGCGGCGGAGTTAAATGACCTGCTTAGCTCGTTGAACGATGTGGTCGAACCACTGCCAGCGGGAGAAGTGCCAACGGACGAGCAAGAAACGGAGTCTGACACGCCTGCGCAGTTCATCTTGGAGCACGCAGCAGGGGAAGACATTCCGCTGGACGATGTGCCGTTTGAGATGTACCTGGAGCGAATACGAGGGAAGCAACCTCCTGATTTCTCATCCGAGCCGGACTTTTTACAGGGTAGGGCATTTGAACGCGGTGGTGACACGGCACCTCAGATGTTGCCGGATGAAAGCGACCCGGTAGAAGAGGATACCGCCGCAGACTGGGATCCGTTTAACCAGACGACGCAGCCATCTGCGGCAGAGCAAATGCGAATACAGCAGGACGCAGACAACCCGGAAACGTCCACCCTGCCGGGGGAACCGCTTGCCGATGTTGACCGCTCCCCCACCCAGCCGTACCAGCAGATGCCGCAGCCGGAAGAAATGGCGCTGCCCACCGACGCACAGGAGGCCCGTGCTGTGCCACGCTGGGACTGGGGCGATGAGGACATTGACACCCCAGCGCCGACATCCAGCGAAGACCCGCGTATTGTGCAGATGGCAGTGAGCCTGACCCAGGCATCCCTAGAATCCACAGCGGAAGCGACACTGCTGACGAAAGATGGGGAACTGCTTGCCGATGATGGTGTGCTGGCGGACGAGGATATTGAGGAGGTGCTCGCCGCCTTTAAAAATGACAAGCACCCCATTCCGGAAAACGCTGGACGGGTGCAGTTCATCCGGCTGAGCAGTAACGGCTTAGATTACATGATTTATTCCTGCTACACAGACGCCGATCACATTCTGTCGATGGTGTTTGAGGGCAACACCGGGCTGACGAACATCCGGCAGCAGGCAGAGCGTATCGCAGGGGCACTAGCCACGGTGCCGCAGCTATCGCCAGAGGACTTGATGCTGGGGCAGAACGAACCTGATGTGAGCGCCGCCGGAGCAGATGAAGTACCATCCAAGGGCGGGTTACGGCTGGCGGCTCCGGCGCACATTGAGCCAGGCGTACTGACGGAATACACGTTCCTGTGGCTGCCGCGTGGAGAGATTACCCTGCCGTATGAGATGCGCGAGGCGATTGACTCCGGGCTGCGGGTGCAAATGGTCGAACGCGGCTGGCAGATCAACTTGGTAGAAGTGCAAGAAGACTATGTGGTAATGGTGGCGGGCGTGCCCGGCGACGAGCCGCCACAGAGCGTCGTGCGCAATTTGCAAAAGCGTGCGGCGAAGATCGCACAGCAGCAGAACCCAGCAGTCAACCCGGATACGCTGTGGGCAGAAAGCTACTTCATTCTCACGCCGGGGCGCCCGCTCAATGTGCAGGAAATTCAGCAGTACATGAACTTCTACCGGATGTAGCACCCCTGCGGTACAATACGCCGCACAAACGTTCTTAAAACACGTAGAGGATCAAATATGATCGAAAAGCCGCTCTTTGTCATCGTAGACGGCTATTCAATGGCGTATCGCCACTATCACGGCACATTCAACCAGGAACTGAGCGCCCCCAACGGCGAACCCACCGGGGCGGTATATGGCTTTACCCGGCAGATGCTCGATATTATGTTCAAAGATAAACCGCAGTACGTCGCGGTGACGTTTGATGCTGGGCTGAGTGGACGTGAAGTTGCCTATGTGGAGTACAAAGCAAATCGCTCGCTGCCGCCGGACGACTTTGAGCCGCAGGTTGATCGCATCCGCGAGGTGCTGGACGCGCTGAATGTGCCCGCGTTAGAACTAGAAGGGTTCGAGGCGGACGACATCATTGGCACGATGGTACGCTGTGCAGAGCGCGAAGGTGTGCACAGCCGCATCGTAACCGGGGACGGCGACCTGCTGCAACTGATTACCGACAATGTGGATGTGTACTTACACCGACCGTTCGGCGGACCGAAGCTGTACAGCAGGGACGAGTTCTACGAGAAGTACAAGCTGGAGCCGCATCAACTTGTTGACCTGAAGGCGTTGCAGGGCGATAGCTCCGACAACATCCCCGGCATTAAGGGTGTGGGCGAGAAGACCGCTACACCACTGATCCAAAAGTACGGCTCGCTGGCGAGCATCTACGAGCACCTGGACGAGGTGAAGGGTGCCGCCCGCAAAAAGCTGACAAATGGGCGCAGTATGGCGTTCATCAGCTACGAATTGGCGCGGGTTCGGGCAGATTTGCCCATGAACCTGGATTTGAGCGCGTGTGTAACCCGTGACTACGATGTAGACAACGTCACCACCCTGTTTAGTGAATTGGGCTTTCGTAGCCTGACCAAGCGGCTGTTGCAAGCAGAAGAAGACGAAGCGGCTCCGCCAGACCAGATGGCGATGTTTGACCCCGACGTTGCCGCTGGCGAGTACAGCATCAGCGATGATTTTGCTGCCCCCGTTGCGGCGGGTGACCTGGTGCAATCGGCGGCAGTCGTCACGGAGGAGGGGTTGCAGACGGTGGTGGACGAACTCAACGGTGCACGCATGATTTCGTTTGACACCGAGACAACTGGCGTTGACCCTGTTGCGGCAGACCTTGTAGGGATTTCCCTGGCGATCAATGGTGAGGTTGGTTACTACATCCCGCTCGCGCACAAAGACATCGAGGAGCCGCAACTGCCGCTAGAAACCGTCATTGAGGCGCTGCGTGCACCGTTGACCGATCCAAACATCCCGAAGGTGGCACACAACGCCAGCTTCGACCTTGTGGTAATGCGTCGCTATGGGCTAGATGTGACACCCATCACGTTTGACACGATGATTGCGGAGTGGGTGCGAGACAGTGCTAGCAACGACTTAGCACTGGGCAACCTATCGCTGCGGCAGGGGCTGCTGACTGAGAAGGGCGTTGTGATGCAGGACATTACCGCGCTCATCGGCAAGGGTAAAAAGCAGCGCACGTTCGACACGGTGCCCCTCTCCAAAGCGACGCCCTACGCTGCTGAGGACGCGGGCATCACGTATCGGTTGGTGGCACCGCTGCGCGCAAAGCTGGCGTACTACGATGCGGCGGTGCGGCTGTTTGAGGACATCGAAATGCCGTTGGTGCCTGTCATCGCCACCATGGAGCAGACGGGCGTGCTGCTGGACATCCCCTACCTGAGCGAGATGAGCACGCGCCTGGAACGGCAGCTTGCCGAGATCGAGCGTGAGGCTTATGACCTGAGCGGCGGCTATGGCGAGTTTAACCTGAACAGCCCCAAACAGCTTAACGACGTGTTGTTCGGCAAGCTGGACTTGCCTCGGCAGGGCATCCGCAAAACAACACACGGCTACTCTACTGCGGCGGATGTGCTGGAAAAGCTGCATGACGACACCGGACACCCGCTGCTGGCGAAGATCATTGAGCACCGCGAGCTGGCAAAGCTAAAGGGCACCTACGTTGACGCTTTGCCGGAACTGGTGAACCCGCAAACCGGGCGCTTGCACACCAGCTTCAACCAGACGGGAACGTCTACTGGACGCCTGAGCAGCAGCAACCCGAATTTGCAGAACATCCCTATCCGCACGGAAGTGGGGCGCGAAGTGCGGCGAGCGTTCATTACGCCGCCGGGAACCACGCTGCTGGCGGTGGACTACAGCCAGGTTGAGCTGCGCATTATGGCGCACATGGCGGATGAGCCTCAGCTCAAGGCGTCGTTTGAGCGCGGCGAAGACATCCACCGGGCAACTGCTGCTATTGTGAACGATGTCGCGCTGGACACTGTGACGCTAGAACAGCGCATTTTCGCCAAGCGCGTGAACTTTGGTATTCTGTACGGCATGGGTGCCTATCGGCTCGCCCGCGAGAGTGACCTCACGCTGGCAGAGGCGGATGCGTTCATCAAGACGTACTTCGAGCGGCTGCCCAATGTGAAGCAGTACATTGACCAGACGAAAAACAAGCTGCGTGACGACGGCTATGTGGAAACGCTGCTGGGCAGGCGGCGCTACTTTGGCGACATCCGCAAGATGGGACGGGTAGACGCAAGCCGTGCAGAGCGCGAGGCAATCAACATGCCCATTCAGGGCACGGCGGCAGATATTTTGAAGAAGGCGATGATCGAACTGTACCACGCGCTGAACGCGGAGAACATGGGCGGGAAGATCACACTGCAAGTGCACGACGAGCTTGTGCTGGAAGTGCCACAGGATGAGCTAGACAAAACGGCGCGGCTGGTCGTTGATGTCATGGAGAATGCGTATTCGCTCTCGCCACGGCTGCGGGCAAACGCGCAGGTCGGGGCAAACTGGCGTGACATGACGCCCCTGACCTGAGTGTGAAATCCACAGGCATATGCTATACTTCGGTTAGCTCGTGAGCTTGCCGTCTGATGCGCTGTGCCAACGGCGCATTTTCAATTAGAGCTTGTCATACGAGCACCTTCAGTTTGATTCCTTCGGCGTAATGCGGTGTTTTGGGGAAAAAGATGCGTCACTTTCTTGATTTAAATGACTGGACTGCGGATGAGATCATGGGACTGCTTGACCGTGCCCGCACGCTGAAAAGCGAGTGGCAGGGAGGTGGCAACGATCCCGTGCTTGCTGGTAAAACGCTGGGCATGATCTTCCAGAAGCCCTCACTGCGCACCCGCACCTCCTTTGATGTGGGTATGTACCAGCTTGGGGGTCACTCGGTTATGCTGGGTCCAGATGAAATACAGTTGGGCGAGCGTGAAAGCATCCCCGACATTGCCCGTGCGTTGTCCGGTTATGTGCAGGCGATCATGGCGCGTGTGTTCCAGCACCGCCACCTGCGGGAACTGGCAAAACATGCCACTGTGCCTGTCATCAATGGGCTGAGTGACGCCAGCCACCCCTGCCAAGCGCTGGCAGATATGCTGACGATATACGAAACCTTTGGGCGGGTTGAGGGGTTGAAGGTCGCTTATGTGGGCGACGGCAACAACGTCGCGGCGTCGCTGATGTTAGCGTCGGTCAAGCTTGGGGCGGACTTCACCATCGCCACGCCGGCAAATTATGGGCTACCACAGGCAGTGTGGGAGCAGGCAATCGGCGAGGCGAGCAACCGCCCGGTGAACATCAAGGGGTTTAGCAATCCGGCGGAAGCGGTTCAGGACGCGCATGTGATCTACACAGACACATGGGTGAGCATGGGGCAAGAGGCGGAACGCAACGAGAAAATCCGCCACTTTTGGAACTACCAAGTCAATGACGAACTGTTAAGCAATGCCCGCTCCGATGCCATTGTGCTGCACTGCTTGCCCGCGCACCGTGGCGAAGAAATTACGGACTCGGTCGCAGACGGTGAACAATCCGCCATCTTCCAGCAGGCACACAACCGCCTGCACGCCCAAAAGGCGCTGCTTGTTGAATTGATGGCTTAGGCTACCCAGGAAGGACATCATAACCATGCCGGGCAATCAAGAACTCTACGAACAACAAATGAACATCGGTCACGAGTCCGCATGGAGCAGAGATTGGTCTGGTGCGGCAAATGCTTATGGGCGAGCATTGCAGGAGTTCCCCGAAGACGTTGAAGCGCATCTGAGCTTGGCGTTTGCCCTGCTGCGGGCGGAGCGGCTGAACGAGGCACTGAAAGTGTACAACCGCGCCCACCAACTCTCCCCCAGCGACCCCATCCCGATAGAGAAAAGTGCAGACGTGCTGCAGAAGATGGGGCGGCTTAAGGAAGCGGCGCAGCGCTACGCCAATGTGGGCGAGGCATACCTGAAGCAAGAAGATGTGGTCAAGGCGATTAGCAGTTGGGAGAAGGCAACCCAACTAACGCCGGGTTTGGTCGCGCTGCACAACAAATTGGGCAATGCCTATCGTCACATCGGGGACAAACGCCGCGCCGTGTACCACTACCTTATGCTTGCGTTTAACTTCAGCCGCAGCGGGGACAGCGACCGGGCGGTAAAGGCGGCACAGAAGGCGTTACAGGTCAATCGGCGCAGCACAGAGGCGCTAAATGCCCTGCGGGCGGCAGAAAGCGGCAGCGAGGTTAGCCCACCGACTCCTGTGAAGCCGGACGAGGCAGAGGAAGGATCCGCCGCAGAGGAAATCGACTGGGATGGGTTCCTGAGCGCGAACGGCGACACAGCGGAACTCGTTGCCAAGCCGATAGAGGTAGACCCGCTCGGTCCGATGGGTGCTGCGATGGGTGCCGCGCTTTCTATGCTGGCAGACCACATCATCGCCATTGGTGGCTTCGACGAGGGCAGTGTGAGCGCCCTACAGGCGATGGAGTTCCAGCGCCAGGGGCTGCACAGTGAGGCGATTAGCGCGTATCAGAAGTCGAACGCGCACCTACAGCACCCGGCGTTGAGCCTGAACCTGGGGGCGCTGCTGCTGCTGGGCGAGCAGGCTACAGAGGCAACCAAGTCCCTTGCTGTTGCGCTAAAAGAAGCACAGTTAAAACCGGGTGCGATGCACGCACTGGGGCAGGCGTGCTACCATCAGGGCAAGTACAAGAGCGGTGTCGAGAATCTATCTCAGGCGGCACGCACTGCTGACCTGATGTTTACGAACGATCCGGTTGACCAGGAGGAAATCCAGACGGTCTATCAATCGCTGGGAGAGGCGGTTGCCAAACGCCCGGAAAACGATGAGATGCTAGGGGTGGCGTGTCGTCGCTTTGTGAGCCTGCTGAGCGGCAAAGAATGGGACAAGCGCCTGCGAGATACCCGTTACCAGATGGCGGAAGCGAACCGCGATGGCGGCGGCGAGCGCATATTGGAATTCCTGGTAGAGGACATTAGCGAGGACGTGCCGGAGTCGATTGCGAAGATCGACCAGTACATCCGGCGCGGGCTGTACACACTGGCGACAGACGAAGCGCAGTACGCTATCGAAAAAGCACCCAGCTACCTGCCGATTCACGTCCGCATGGCGGAGGTGATGATGCTGGAGGGGCGGCTGCGGCAGGCGATAAGCAAATACAATACGGTGGCGAAGACTTACCGCGTGCGCGGGGAAACCGGACGGGCAGCGTCTATCCTGGTGGAGGTGCTGGACATGGCACCGTTGGATGTGGATGTGCGGCGCAATCTGATTGATCTTCTTGAGGAGGAAGACCGCCTGGAAGAAGCGCTAGACCAATACATTGAGCTAGCAGGCACATATCGCCAACTGGGTAACCTGGACTCCGCCCGCACGACCTACGCCGAAGCAGAGCGCATCGCAGAGCAGGTGAACAGCACGGTCGAAAAGCGTGTGCTGATTAAGCTGCAAATTGCCGACATCGACCAACTGCGCATGGACTTACGGCGGGCGCTGCGGGTGTACGAGGAGATTGTGCAGCTAGACCCGACGGACGAAACTGCTCGCAAGGCGCTGGTAGATGCGAACTTGCAGCTTGGCAACCAGATTGAGGGCATCAAGCAGCTTGATGAACTGCTGCGGGTTTATGCAAAGCGCAAACAGGTCAAGAGCATCCTGACGATTTTGCAGGAGCTTGTGCGGCTATACCCGGACGACAGCGGTTTGCGCTCCCGCCTAGCGGCGATTTACCGCCAACTTGGGCGGCGCGAAGAGGCAGTGGTGCAACTCGACAAGCTGGCAGACCTGCAACTGGACGCCGAGCTGACGGACGATGCGTGTGATACGATCAAGCAAATTGTGAAAATGAACCCACCCGGTGTGGAAAAGTACCGCGAGCTGCTAAAACAGCTTGGGTGCAGCAACTGAGTAGTGAGTTAGAACGAAACCTGACGTGGAATTTCTGTGGACTATCGCTGACCTTGGACTGCGCGATTTTGTAGACATCGTGCTTGTGACCCTGCTGTTCTTCGGCATTAGCTTTTTGTTCCGGGGGACGCAGGCAGTGGCGCTGCTGCGCGGCACGCTGCTGGTGATCGCGGCGCTTTTGGGCGTCTCCGCTGTGTTTGACCTACAGGCAATGCGCTGGCTGCTGCGCAATTCCATTTTTGTGCTCTCAGTCGCGCTGCCTGTGATTTTCCAGCCGGAGCTACGCCGGGCGCTGGAACAGCTCGGGCGGGCGCGATTGTTCTCCGGGCAGCGTGCCAGTGCAGAAGAGACGATCCGCTTGATTGACGATGTGTGCACGGCAGCAGAGCGTTTGTCCGATCGGCGGCATGGCGCGTTGATTGTGCTGGCGAGAGATAGCAACCTGGAGGAGTTCATTCGTACGGGTGTGTTTATGGACAGCCACGTGACGCCAGGACTGCTGCTGACGATCTTCTGGCCCAAAACCGACCTGCACGACGGCGCGGTCATTATTGACAGCAAAGGGCGGCTGGCGGCGGCGGCGGCGGTACTGCCGCTTTCTGCAACGCGCAACCTGCCACAGAAGAAACAGGGTACCCGTCACCGTGCGGCGCTGGGCATTACAGAGGTCAGCGACGCGATTTGTGTTGTTGTCTCCGAGGAGACCGGGCGCATTTCTGTCGCGAATGGCGGGCGCATGATCCCACGGCTGGATCGTAAACGGCTGCAAACGATCTTGAATGCGCTGTACAACCCGGAGCCAGAGAACAGAGGGCGCTTCCTGGTGAAGCCACGCTTGTGGACACGCCGCCTGGCACAGCAGTTGCGGGGTAGCATTTGATGACTGACACCATGCCCCGGCAAAATCGCCTTGTTATTGACAATATAGTATGGTTCGTTGCCTCGCTCACGCTGGCAGTGACGGTTTGGATTACCGCAGAGCTTGATCTCGACCCGATCATCGAAGAAACCCTGCCGGACACGTTTTCTATCACTGTGCTCACTGACCCTGATGTGATTGCTAGCCCTGTTCCGCTGCAACAAGGTGCCCGCACCACATCGGTAACGCCAGCGACTGTCATCGTGCGGGCGCAGCGTTCGGTATTCGAGGCGATAGACGCAGCGGATGTCGAGGTAATCGCCGATTATCGCGGGTTCACTGAGTTGGGGCAGCAGCGGGTGTCGTTACAGGGCAACGTGCTCATTGACGGGCAGGTGACTGTTGTGTCTGTCACGCCGAACACGATTTGGATGACCCTGGAGCGCCGTGAGGAAAGATTGGTGCCGCTGGTCGTCCAGCGGGGCGGCGAGGCACCCCCCAGCCTCGACATCAGCGTGACGCCACCTGAGGAACGCCGAGTTCAGATTAGCGGTCCAGCGGATAATGTTGCCCTGGTTGACGAGGCTTGGGTACCGTTGAACCTCGGCGATATACAGGAAAGCGTGGTGCTGGATGTAGACGTGCGCCCCGTCAACCTTGACGAAGACGGTGACATCGTTGAGCGAATTACGGTAGAGCCGGAGACGGTGACGGTAGACATTGAGGTGCAGCAGCGCAGCGATGTGCGCGAGGTGCGCGTGACCCCCAATATTCTCGGCGAACCGCCCGAGGGCTATACACTAACCGAGGCATTTGACTACTCGCCACAGACGGTCTTCGTGAGCGGTCCGCAGGATGTGCTCGATGAGTTGCCGGGCACGCTGTTCACCGCGCCGATTGACCTGAGCGAATTTACAGACGCATTTGAGATTGATGTGCCGATTGAACTGCCGGATGAGCGGCTTGTTCTCATCACCGGGCAGTTGGCGACGGTTGAAGTTGGGATAGAGGCGATCCAGACGAGCCGCCAGTTCGAGCGCATACCCGTGGAGACGATTGGCTTAGAGGATGGCGTGGAGTTCACGCTGGCACCAGCGGAGGTTAGCGTGCTGGTGAACGGTCCGCAGCCGATTCTCTCTGGATTGCAGGCGTCCGATGTGCGTGTCATTGTGGACTTGAACGGGTTGGACGAAACCGAAACAGATGAGTCGATACAGGTCACACCACGGGCGGCTATCGGCAACGGAGAGATCACAGAGGGTAGCATTTCCGTGCTGCCACCCACGATTGATGTGCAATTCGTGACTGACACCGACAACTCCCCTGCGGTAGAAGAGCGCTAGTTCTTACGCTTGTTGCTATGCGCTCTGCGTGTGCACTCTGCTACAATGCGAACATCCCTTTCGTAATTCGCTAGTTCCTGGAACCTAAGATGGCAAGAAAACCCCTGGTCGCGCTGGTTGGGCGACCCAACGTTGGTAAAAGCACCCTGTTTAATCGCCTAGTGGGCAAGCGCATGGCGGTGACGGATACGATTCCGGGCACCACCCGCGACCGTCTCCAGTCTGAAACCGATTGGAACGGCATTGCGTTCCATGTGGTAGACACAGGCGGCATCGAAGTTTATGAGCCAAAAGGTGTGCGTGATGTATCGCCATTGGCGGAGGGCAGCGCAGACTTCGTGCGCGAAATCCGGTCGCAGGCGCTGCTGGCGATCCAGGAAGCAGACGTGATCGTTATGCTGACGGACATTGAGCACGGTGTGACGGGCGCAGACGAGGAGATTGCCGATATTCTGCGCCGCAGCGAGCGCTCGATATTGGTTGCCGTCAACAAGGCGGACAATCGTGACCATGAGGGTGCCGCAATGGAGTTCTACGGGCTGGGGCTTGGTGATGTATATCCCATTAGCGCAATCCATGGCTTAGGCGTGGGTGATTTGCTGGACGGCATCACGCGGGCAATTAAGGCGGATGCCCCCGCGTTTGATGAGGAAGAGGACGATTCCATCAAAGTTGCCATCCTGGGGCGCCCCAATGTGGGCAAAAGCAGCACGCTGAACAAGATCCTGGGTGAGGAGCGTGTGATCGTTAGCCCTGTGGCAGGGACGACCCGCGACGCCGTCGACACGTTCATCAAGTGGCATGGGCAGGACATTACACTGATTGATACGGCGGGTATCCGCAGGCGGGGGCGCATTGAGCGGGGTGTGGAGAAATACAGCGTGATCCGTGCGTTAAAGGCGCTAGACCGGGCGGATGTGGCGCTGTTGCTTATCGACGCGACGGAGGGGATCACAGAGCAAGACCAGCACATCGGCGGGTACATTCAGGATGCGAATGTGAGCGTGGTTGTGCTGGTCAATAAGTGGGATGCTGTTGAGAAAGACAGTCACACCGTTAACGAGTATCGGGCAGCGGTGCGAGAGAAGCTGAACTTTCTGCCGAATGTGCCCGTGCTGTTTGTGAGTGCGCTCACTGGGCAGCGGATGCACCAGGTTCTGGAAGCGGCAGTTGGCGTGTGGGAAGATCGCTCGTTCCGCATCCCTACATCTGACCTGAACGATGTACTGCGCCGTGCGATTGAAAGGCACCCCCCGCCAGTGAAGGGCACCAAGCGCCTGAAGATATTCTACGCTAGCCAGGTGGCAACCAACCCACCGCTGATTCTGTTCCATGTGAATGATACGCGGCTGGTACATTTTACCTACCGCCGCTACCTGGAAAATCGCATCCGCGAGGCGTACCCACTGCCGGGCACGCCCATTCGCATGAGCTTTCGCCCAAGGGATGGCAAGCTGGGCGATTAACCTGCTAGGGAGACAACACGCCACACAACGGCGCGTCTTGCCAGTCAATACGGTCATGCTCCGCGATGATGGCGTCAATGCGGGCGGCGATGTCCGGCGCAAAGGGGGTGCTGCGGCGGGCGTCCAGGTCTGCATGGGTGGAAAGCGCCTCCATGGTCGCGGCAAGCCGATCTGTGCTCTCGTTAACCATAAAGTGCATGTATTGGTATCGTTTATCGCTGCGGGCGATGAGGCGTGAGTACACTACAAGGTGGTCACCGTGGTGAGCCTCCGCGATGAACTGGGTAAAGTTTTTAAGCATAAATGCGCCCCGCCGCGCCTGTTGTACATACCCCGCCGTCACCCCAGTCAGGCTGGTGAGGGCGCGGGACGCCAGGGAGAACATCTCCCAGTAGTGCATCGTGTTCATGTGCCCCATAATGTCAATTTGGTCTTCCCCGACGATGAGTTCTTCTGTACGGGGCAACGTGCGCAGCGTTGCCACCGCGATAGTGATTCTTGGCATTGCTCGTCTATTCTCCTTATTTTGTAATACATCACACAGTTATAACCGCATGAACAGCGCAGCCGCAGGGCGTGA
>CAYVGI010000050.1:0-29442 GCA_964451095.1 uncultured Anaerolineaceae bacterium | reverse complement strand
CGTCAGCGGTCGGGTGGGGGTATGGGTTGGCGTGGGGGTCGCGGTTTTGGTTGGCAGGGCCAGCCGGGTTGCTGCCTGATCTAACCGCTCTGCGACGGCGGTACCCGTCTGGTCTGGGGTGATGGTGTGGGTGGGCGTGGCCGTCTCGGTCGGTGTATTGGTGTCCGTCGGCGTGGGGGTGAGCGTTTCGGTGAACGTCGGTGTAGGGGTGGCAGTTGCCGTCGCGGTGGGCGTGTGTGTGGCAGTCGGGGTTGGGGTGGGGGTTGCTGTCCACAGCGTTGCTGTCGCTGTGGCGTTGGCGCTATCGGTCGCTTGCGCATTGGCGACCTGAACCGCTGTCGCCGTCATGTTGTTGATGGCACGCTGCTGCCGAAACTGTGAAATACCGATCAAACCCCCGATGACCAACAACACGACCGCGAGCACACCGCCGCCAATCGCAGCCCGACGACGTTGGGTGCGTTGACGTACCCGCTGCGATTGTGCCGCCGCTTTGAGCAGCGCATCCCGGATGGTACGGATTCGCTCGTTTTTGTGTGCGATGGGGTTAAGCAATGCTGCCGCATTTTGCGCACTCTGTTCGAGCACGCGGGCATCTGCCGTGCCCTGGAAGGCAGGTTGCAATGCTGCAACGGCACCCTGGATTTGCTTGCTTTTGCTTGTGAGGGGTTGTAGCGCGTCGTGCGCTTTGACGACCACGGTTTGCAACCGCAGGAAAGCTGCGTCTTCGGGGTTTGGGGTATTGCTCGCTTGCTGCGCCATTGCCGCCCTCCGGGAAGAGACACGTTGACTAACCCGCTGTTTCAGTGCCCCTTAATTTTACCCCGGTGGCGAGCGTTGGCAACTTACTGCACGGGCGTCAGCCGGATGGAAAATCCTGTTGTCTGTGGTGTACCCGGTAGACCTGTCTCCGTCGCTGCGATGCGAATAGCATAAGTCCCTGCTGTGGGCACGGTGAACTCTGTCGATGTGGTACGGGCACCGACTAATGTCGCCTCGAACAAAGCCGGTGTGCTATCGGACGCGACCACAACACCCAGGCTGAGGTTGCCAGTCAGTCGCTCGACATCCAGTGTGTAGGTATCGCCCGCCTCCGCCTCAAACTGATACGCATACACACCGTCAAAGTCCGGTGTGATAACACCATTGTTTGGTGTGTCCAGTTCCAGCGGCACCACAATATCGGCAGCAGTGGATGCAGGCACTGCCGGGGCAGCCTGCGCACTGAAGTCCGGCACGGTGTTTGCTGCCTCTGCCTGGAACGGTGGCGTATCGAGCATGGTCGGTTCCAAGACGAGGATGTCATTCTCGTCGGGCAGGATGCGCTGCCCATTTCCCAGGGTGCAGTCGGCGCTCACGCGGTAGGTGAGTTCGTCAGTGACCTCCGCCACCACAACAACCCGATACACGCCCGTTTGTGGCGCGGTGGCGGTTTCCGGTGGTAGTTCTGCGTCATCCGGCGCGTAAATGGCGGCACTGAGCGGATTATTGCCCTGTTGTAGAGGTTCTACGCTTAGTTGCAGCGTATCGCCCTCAATGAGCACGATAGCGTAAAGATGCAGGGTGTCTGCTGGCAGGTAAGTATTCTCAACGATTTGCCCGCAGGTCATGCCTTGCACACGGTTGTTGTTGCTCGTGACGGTGCCGTTGATTTGCACGCAGCTAATTAGCAGTTGATACGGTGTGGCAGGCGTGCCCGTCACTTCGATGTCGTACACACCGGGGCGGGTGAGGGGTTCCGTTTCTAGCGTGCCGGGCGCGTCCATCGGCAGCATGGACGCAAACTCAAAGGCATTGGCGTCAATCACCTTGAGCGCGAGTGGGTCGGCAAGTGCACCCAGTGGCAGCGGCTGCGCCTGCACTACGAGCCGCACCGTTTCGTTTTCGCCAATGGGCACGAAGATCGGGTAGCGCTGCGGTTCGCCTGCTGCGCCAGCCTGCCCGGCGATGGTATCCCCGCAGGCAAGCACAGGCTCAACGTCCTGTGCATTGCTGTGCTGTGACCACCCAAAACCAATAATCAGTGCTACCAGCAGGAGTAGGTGATGTCGGTTGCGTTGCATGTCGCGCTCCTGGTGTGTGATGTGATATGTAGATTATGGCACGAGTACGATGTGTAGTTCGCCTGGTCCGTGCATCCCGTGGATTAGTTCCATAGCGATGTCTGCCGATTTGCTGGGACCGGAGATGACGGCAATGTTGCTGTGATCGCGGTAGGTGGCACGGTCTGTGCGGGCGTAAAAGCGCTCCAGGTTGGGCACAATCTGGTCTTGCTTGATGACCGCAACATGCACCGATGGCAGCAGCGACGCCTGCCGCGATTTGCCGTCCCCGCTGACGACAACAATACTGCCCGTGCCTGCTAGCGCTGCGTCCACACCGGAGATGCCGACGCGGGTGCTACCCTCGTTGATCGCTGCCCGCTCAATGCCCTGCTGCAGGAATGCCTCTTGCAGCCCGTTTACCGGGATGTGCTCGAAATCCCAGGTGAGCGCGGTTTTGTCGCCGTCCAGAATGTCCAGAATGGTCTCTAGGGCGCTGCCGTCGCTGTTCGTCTCGTGCACGATGCAGGATAACTTTTTCGCCTCGTTCACGAAGCTCTCGTAAAGTGCCTGGGCAGGTGCGTCCTGGTTGGGGACGGTGTGGCGCTTTTCCTCCACGGGCGGCACATCCTCGAATGGGGTGCGTGCTGCCCGCAGCTTGCCCAGGATCTTATCGCGTGTTGTCGCTGCCATTGTCGCCTCCTGACTGCATCTCATCGTGTGCATGACCGTTGCCGCCGTTCTGCTCGCGCTCTTTCCACAGTTCACGGAAGGGCTTGGGCGCAAAGTCCGGGAAGTCACGATATTTTGTCCAGTTGCCCAGGATGCCCGGTAGCTGCTGCGTCGGGAGCAGTCGCTGCCCGGTGCGTGCCGCCGCGCCGCCCATCTCGTAGAATGTACGGTTGGCGTTGCCCGCGCTCCAACTCTTCATGCCCGCGCCCCACAGTGCACCGTTCTTGCCGGAAGCAGTGATGTCTCGGCGCAGTTCCAGCAGCATTCGCGGGATGTCAATATCGACCGGGCACGCTTGCTTGCAGGCACCGCACAGCGTAGACGCATACGGCAGCGGGGAGGCGTTTTCCAAACCCGTCAGCAGCGGCGTAACCACCGCACCAATCGGACCGCCATACACCCAGCCGTAGGCATGTCCGCCTGTGTTCTGGTAAACCGGGCAGGCGTTCAGGCACGCACCACAGCGTATGCACGCCAGTGCCTCGGCATAATCGGTCGCGTAGATGTCGCTGCGCCCGTTGTCCACCAGGATGACGTAAACGTGTTCGGGTCCGTCTGGCTCGTCGGCGCGGCGCGGACCGTTAATCATGTGGGTGTACACGCTGATTGCCTGCCCGGTACCGCTGCGGGTAATCACCTGGGTGAGCAGCGCATAGTCCTCGATTGTTTCCACGATCTTCTCGATGCCGATGATGGCAACGTGAACCCGTGGCAGGCTCGTGACCATGCGCCCGTTGCCCTCGTTCATCACCAAGCCAAAGGTGCCTGTTTCTGCAACGATGAAGTTGCCGCCACTGATGCCCATGTCACTATCCAGGAATGCCTGGCGCAGTGTCTCGCGGGCATAAGTCGCCATCGCCTTGGCGTCGTCGCTGCCCTCGTACCCGTTGCGCCGGAACACATCCACGATGGTTTCTTTGGTCTTGTGGATGACGGGCGCGATGATGTGGCTGGGTGGCTCGTCATTGAGCTGCAAAATCCACTCGCCGAGGTCGGTTTCTACCACATTGATGCCCGCCTCAACCAGCGCTTCGTTTAGCCCAATCTCTTCCGTGACCATGCTTTTGCTCTTGGTCAGGGTTTTAACATCGTGCTTGTGCGCGATTTGCAGTGCCAGGCGGCGTGCATCAGCGGCGTCCTCTGCCCATAGGACTTCCATGCCGTTTTCGATCATGTTTGCCTCTGCCTGCTCCAGCAGTTCTGGCAGCTTGCGCAGGGCACGGCGCTTCGCCTCTGCTGCCTGCTTGCGCAGCGCTTCGCCGTGCTCTTCGCCGAAGGCATACATGGACTTGAGGCGGTTGTTATACGCGGTGTGGGTGCCCTTGTTGACGGCGGTTTGTAGGTGCTCATCACCGATGGCGATATCGGCAAGGGAAACAAAATTTTTCGATTGAACTTGCATTGCAATACACCTGAAAAATAACTGTTAGTAAGCGAATTAACCTGTGGGCAAGTCTATCACATGTAGGCGCTTTCGTCGCCTGCTTCTAATGCGGAGATGCGACTGTGGTCCGTGCTCACCAGTACAGAACCATGCCGATGCGTTTGCATGACGCGAATTTCAGAGGTTGGCAGACTACGTTGGCAAGCTTGCCCGCATTCATGCCGATGTGTTGCGACCAATCACTTCATGATAAACCTGATGACAGACTGCGTTTGCCCATCCCGCCAAGTAATGGGGGTATTTACAATACGATGGGCGTGCCGGACGGATTGTATGATTTGATGGATGTGAGCAACACAACGTACCACGGTTGCTCGTGTGATATGCAGCGAGGTGCTGCCCATACATATGAAAGAGCCAAACATGCAAACGATGCAACCTACGTACTCCGAGGAGCGCCCAAGGGATCTTTTGGCAACATTTGTCATCGTCATAGCCGCACTGGTAGCGGTCGTTGCCTGGGGTATATTCGTTTTCCAGCTTATCAACCGCCCAGCACCACACCGCACGCTGGACGTGTCTGTGGGTGGGCGCACGCTGGATGATCGGTGGCAGCAGTTTTGTGGCTTTAGCGGTGTCGTCTACGAAGCAGATACGGTGTGGCGCAACTGCGAAATGCGATCTCTTGACGTGGGGTTGATGGGTTACAACGTGGCACGTTACGACCTGCCAAGCGGTGAGGTGATTGCAAATTGGCATCAACAAGATGACCTCAACATGGCACCGAACGTACGCCGCTTCGTTGCGTTTATGCCCGTGCCGAAGGATGGTGGCATGGTTGTCGCATTACGTGACATCTCTGCGCCGACGCAGTTATATTGGCTGCGCCGAGATGACACAGCAGAGCAACTGCCTGCACTCGCCGAGGACGAGCAGCTTTTGGGGATGGCGTACGTTCGCAACCGCGTGCACTTGGTACTGCAAGTCGATGACGTTCTCATTGACCGCTCGCTTCGGCTTCAAGCTCGGCTGAATGATTACAACATCGTGGATGAAGCGCTAGAGAGTGGGTTGTCCTGCGACGGGGCAGTCGCCTGCCGCCACGAGTTTGTGTATTACGACGAAGACGATAGTTGGCAGATTGTCTCGCTGCGGGCGATGAGCGAGCGAGACGGCGTCATGCCAACGGATGTGCTGGTGGGTGCGTCGGGAGAGGCACCCGAAGCGGTGTCCCAGATTGATTTACAGATTGGTGATCACTACACAACGTGGATTTCCGACGATGGTTCACCGGAGCTGACCACATTGCCCATCTTAGACAACACGATTGCGTTCCGCACCCCACTCACGGTGGAGTTCCTGCCGTTTGTTGCTCCTGACGGACCGCATGGTGATTGGCAAGCGCTCAGTCTACCGCCCATCGTGGAGGAAGTGGGAATCGGTATGCTTGGGTACAAGGTTAATTACGCGCTGCACGAGGGCAGGCTCTCCCTGAGACCCGGCATGGAGCTAAACGACGATAGCTACCTGCATCAGGTGGATGACGACTGGATTCAGGTAAGTGTTGCCGATGGCAACTTCCGGCTATCAGCGCTAGATGCGTCTGCTGTCGGTGCGCAGTCCCCAAAGGACGGGCTATTCACATGGGGGAACATCGTCTTGCCCCGCTCAGGTGGTGGTTACTGGTTTATTGTGGATGGGCATCACTACATGGCGATGGACGCAAACCTGCGCCGTGTTGACGCCCCTAATCCACTCGAGCGCTTTTGGCGCTTGCTAGGCGGCTATGACGTGACGGATGACATACGCAGCGAATTCGATGACGCTTACGCATCGGTGCCGCTGACCGTGGCGTTTATGCTGCTTTTGCCGCCCGCCGTTGGAGGTGCCGCATGGCTGCTCACAAGATTTGGACAACCCCAGCAGGTCAAGCGCGTTCTGTTCTGGTCTGCGGTGGTCTACCTTGCCGGAGCAGTCTACATCGGTGCGTTGTTCCTCCAAGCAGTGACGTGGGTTTAGCGCAGTGCCGATTTCCTTCTTGTTTGGTGTGGTAGGCGATGTTTTATGCCTACTTCCCATCCAGGAAACGATCCAGGTTGAATGCTGCACTGATGAGCGCCAAATGCGTGAACGCCTGCGGGAAGTTGCCTAACGCCTCGCCTCGGTCGCCCGTTTCCTCCGCATATAGCCCCAGGTGATTGGAGAAGCCCAACATTCGCTCGAACAGCAGCCGCGCTGCGTCCATACGTTCAGGGTCTGTGCGTCCCGCACGGGTGAGCGCCTCTACCAGCCAGAAGGTGCACATGTTAAACGTGCCCTCGTCACCTTCCAGTCCGTCCGGCGTCAGTTCAACGTCGTAGCGATAAACCAAACTGTCCTCCACCAGACCACCATCTTTCGGTGAGCGGTTGATCGCGTCGATTGTCGAGAGCATACGTGGGTCGTCTGGTGCCATGAAGAACACCAGCGGCATCAGCAACATGGAGGCATCCAGCGCTTCTACCTCATAGGATTGTGTGAACGCACCAATGTTGGGTTTATAACCCTTCTGCTGGATTTCCTCGTAGATTGTGTCTCGGTGGTGCAGCCACCGCTCACGCGGGGCGGGGAAGGAGCGCTTATCTGCCAGGCGCAGCCCTCTGTCCAGCGCCACCCAGCTCATCAAGCGGGAGTAGACGTGGTTGTGTGCGCCGCCACGCGGCTCCCAAATGCTTTCGTCGGTGCGCTGCCAGTTCTCACACAGCCAATCCAGCATCGGGCGCAGGTACGTCCAGAAGTCGTAGGACACCTGAGAAGCGTACTTGTTGTAAAGGTACACTGCGTCCATCAGTTCGCCGTAAATATCCAGCTGTAGTTGCTCGTAGGCGGCGTTGCCCACCCGCACAGGGCTTGATCCACGGTAGCCTTCGAGGTGATCGAGCTCAAACTCCTCAATTTTGTGCTCCCCGCCGATGCCGTACAGCGGCTGCAACGGACCCTGGGCACCATCGCGCTCGGTAGCCCGCGCCATCAGCCAGCCCATGAACGCCTCTGCCTCCTGTGTGAAGCCGATGCGCAAGAAGCCGTACAGCGTGAATGCCGCGTCACGAATCCACACGTAACGATAGTCCCAGTTGCGCACACCGCCCAGGTCTTCTGGCAGGCTCATCGTCGGGGCGGCAACAATTGCACCCGTGGGCTTGTAGGTGAGCAGCTTCAGTGCCAACGCAGAACGATAAACCTGTTCGCGCCAGCGCCCGGTGTAGGTGCACTTTGCAAGCCAACTGCGCCAATACTTCACCGTGGTCTCGAAGCACCAGTCCGCCTCGTCGGTTTGCAGTGGCGGGTAACAACTGCCGTCGTCGCTTTCCTGCAAGATGAGCGTAACGCTTTCGCTTTGCTGCACGGCAAACTCGGCGACAGCGGTGTTGCCCTGCTGCTCGATGAGAACTGTGCATGATAGGCTCAGGTGCAGATCATCTGTGTGGAACACCGCGCCATTATCCGTTAGCTCGATGCTGTGTGTGCCACGGGCGTAGTCAAAGGCGGGTTGGCACACCATACGGAAGTGCATCTCCCCGCTGACGACCAGCATCTGCCGAATGATGCGTGTGCGGTGCCCTTCGCCATCGTTGCTCTTTTCCAGCACCATGAAGTCACGCACTTCGCCGATGCCTTCGTCGCACACAAACCGGGTGACGAGCACGTTCGTCTCTGGCCAGTAGAACTGTGTGCTGCGAATAACGTCGTGGGTGGGGTGGACCTGAAAGCGTCCGCCCTTTTCGTCGTCCAAAATACTGGCAAATATGGATGGGGAATCCAGGCGCGGGTAACACCACCAGTCTATGGAACCGTTTTTGCCCACGAGCGCAGTGGTTCGCATATCTCCGATGATGCCGTAATCTTCTATAGGTAGGTAGGGCATGTACAATTATCCTTGCTGACAATGTATAGGACGCCGATTGTGCTGGTATGCTGATGCTGCTTTGACAGGATGGTATGGGTATGTCGCAAATCCAACAGTAGCCGATATTACCAAAACACGGGCGAAACGCGAAAATACATAGCAAGTCGCTATTACGGGTAGGTCGAAAAGGAAATACGCATGAAGCGGATTCTCGTCACGGGGTCAAACGGGTTGATTGGGTCGGAAGTGGTTGTTTACTTCCACAGCGCAGGCTGGGAGGTTCACGGTATAGACAACAACATGCGTGCAGATTTCTTCGGTCCTGCCGGCGACACGCGCTGGAACCAACAGCGCCTAGAAGCACTGAACAAACGGTTTACCCACCATGAGGTGGATATTCGTGACCGCGCCCATGCAAAAGCACTGGTGGCGGATATTAAACCGGATTTGATTGTGCACGCTGCCGCCCAACCCAGCCACGACCTAGCACGCGAGCGCCCGTTTGATGATTTCGATGTGAATGCGGTTGGCACGCTGAATATGCTAGAGGCAACCCGTCATGCTGTGCCAGAGGCAGTTTTTGTCCACATGTCCACCAACAAGGTTTACGGAGACGCGCCCAATGATCTGCCATTGGTGGAGTTGGATACCCGTTGGGATTACGCCGACCAAGCAGACTACAACGGCATCAAGGAGACGCTGCGCATCGACCAGTCGATGCATTCGCTGTTTGGTGCTTCCAAGGTCGCAGCGGATATTATGGTGCAAGAGTATGGGCGTTACTTTGGCATGTATACGTGCTGCTTGCGCGGTGGCTGCCTGACCGGACCGAACCACAGCGGCGTAGAACTGCACGGCTTCTTGAGTTACCTGGTAAAAACGAACGTCCAGCAGGGGCATTACCACATCTACGGGTACAAGGGCAAACAGGTACGCGACAATATTCACTCCTATGACGTGGCACGCTTTATTGAGTGCTTTTACGAAGCACCACGCCAGGGAGAGGTGTACAATCTCGGTGGCGGACGGGCAAATTCGTGTTCGATTCTGGAAGCGTTTTCACTGGTGGAGAACATCTCCGGCAAGCAAATGCAATACGACTATGTTCCGAAGAACCGGGATGGCGACCACATCTGTTACATATCCGATCTGTCAAAAATCCGCGCACATTATCCCAACTGGGACATCAGCATCTCTCTGCAAGAAACGCTAGAGCAACTGGTGCGTGCGTGGGAAAAAAGGTTGGTGACCACCAGCAAACATCAAGACTGAGACCGGATAGTGGGTCGCAGTCTAAGCGTTGAGGTTGGATAAGTTGCCGTGCGGCACACATGCCCGCATCCTATGTTGCACATATGGCAAGCTATGCCGTAAAATAGGCGCATTGTAGCAGGGCGACATCATGTGTTGTGTAGATGTAGATACTGTGACAGGGGGCAACACAGATGTACAGACCATGATAGGTCGACCCTTACCCCCTACCTTTCTCCAAGTAGCAGCGAAACAACGAATGTAATGGTCAACGATCAACAACAACATATACCCGATCAGGCGGCAGAAACGCCGGAAGATCAAAAACCAAAAGAAAAAAGCAAAGGCAAGGGCAAAAGACGCCCACGCGAATACAGCCCGGAAGTGCTGGATATCGCCAAGCGGCTAAACGAGGACGACCGAAAACCTCTCGTTCAAATTGAGCGGATTGTGAAGCACTGCGGGTCTGAGTTCACCGACCTGATGGTGGAAAGCACGCTGGCAATCGAGGAAAGTGGCGGTATGCTCACCGCTAACGGCGACCGCCGTCGTACACCTGGAGGTGTTTTCTTCTTCATTGTGCGGCACGCTCTGCCAGAAGACATGCGAGAGCGTATATTCCCACAGTTTACGTGGAAAAACCGAAAGCCCCTGCCGCCCTCGCCATTCCCCCCAATAGACTGGTGGGAAGACCGCGTAGAAGAACTGGACGATGCCCTACAAAAGCCGATTGGGAAGGTAGAAGAAGTGAACATCAACCTGAAGGGACGCCCGGCACACGTTGAAAAGCGTGCTGGGTTCTTTATCGCCACGCTAGACCATCCTATTCCCGATAACCAGTCCTTCCCCAGGGGGCTGCCGGAGCCGCCAAATGACGCGACGCGCTACTTTCTGCTCATTAGCGAGCAGCAGTGGAACAAACACGTTGGCGATAAGCTGGAAGAGGACGAAGAAAACGGCTTAGAGGTTGATGGCGGTTGCTACTACGACGAGGAGCTCGACGGCGTTGCAATCCTTGTGCGTGCGGTCAAAATCCATAAGCCCAAGCCCAAAGAAGCGGCTGAGCCGAAGCTTGACCCAGAGCGCGAGAAACACGCACAAAAGGCAAAGGCAGTCACGGCGAAAACCGCGCCTTCACCAGCGCCACCTGTTCACGATGAAACACCTGACCTGTCCAAGTTCCCGGACGACATCGCTAAGAAGCTGCGACCGCTGTATGGTGCTCGTAAGCTGTTCCGCAAGCGCCTTGCCGATATTCAGGCAATGCCCGTCGACAAACAATCGGGGTTGCAGGCGGCAAAAATGATGCTGGAGCGCACGGAAAAGCAAATCGAAGCGCTAGAGCAACAGGCAGGGGATAGCTAATCCAGCGAGCATGTGAGGGGAGGCATGAACCAACGTCCGTACCCCCCCCTCACGCCGACCGCAAAAAGGCTATACCTGGCGCGGTTCCTCGATAATCTCAAGATACTCGCCATCGACGGTTTCCATGTAGCGGCGCTTGGGTTTCTCTGGTTGCTCGTAGCGCTTGCGCGGGTCGCCCCTGCGTGAACCAGGATGGTACCATGCTCCGCTGTGGTTGTGCCTGCTGCTGAATACCCAGAAGAACAGGAACGGCAGCCATAACAGCGCCCATCCGCCAGAAAACTTGAGCGCGGGCAGCACGAAAAACAGCGCGAACATCAGGAAAAACCACTTCTTGTGCATGTGCATCAGTAAACTCCTACCGTGTGTTGTGTGTACCCGCTATACGCGCTGCGTTGGGGGGCTGTTGCACGAACCTACACTTATTCACAGGTAGGTCACTATCGGTTTGGACTATACAGGCATGGTACAATGCCATTTAATAGTGCCTTTACCGCTTTTGAAAGAGACCTCTATGCGCTTTGATGTTCACACTGTGCGCTGTAACCTCGTCAACGAATTGATGGACGCGCCACATGTTAAAGAAGTTTGGCACGACGGCAGTGATGTCGTCATCCTGGACTTTAAAACGGGGGAGTCTGTCGCCATCCACCTCATTGAGCGCTACATGTCAATCAACGAAATCGAGTACATCCTCAACGAGGATGCTCGCTCACAGTATTACACCATGCTCATCCTCTGGGCAGACATGTTCATGCCGTCCAATGGGCAGGTGTACGAACCGGATGATTGGATGTTGGCGCTGATGCAACTGTATGGTGGGAAGATCTATGCGTATGACGCCTGGCGCAGCGAACCGTATGTATTTACGGTGCACTTCCACCGGGTGCGGAACTCGCACAGTCATCTCATCCAGCACGGCGCACACGTGAACATCGCACACATTAACGTGGATACAATCGAGACGAACTTCGCTTTCTTCAGCGGGTTTTGGCGTGTGGCACGCTTTGATGGCGTCCGCGAGTCGGAGGCATCTGCCGATGATTGGCAGGATTTACCCCCCACAGCGGCGCAGCAGTCATCGGTGGGGTACTACTTCAACATCCTGGGCGTGAAGTCCACGGCGACCCGCGAAGAAGTGAAGCAGGCATACCGTGCCATGGCACGCAAACACCATCCAGATAGAAACCCCGATGTCGATACAACCAAGCGGATGCAGCAGATTAACCAGGCTTACATGCGCCTGACGCAGTACTTTGACAGCGCAGACGCTCCGCCACCGAGCTAAAACCTAAAAGCCGGGTGGGTCACTAGCTGGGAATGATTCATCGCTTGCTTCGTCTACGTTGTCCTTGGCACCGGAGATTAGCGCCCAGCGGGCATACACGTCATCGGTGTGTGCCGCCATGATGAAGTCGTTCTTGTGCAGCCCACCGAGTGAATGCGTCCACCAGCGAACCTGTGCACTGTGGTTGTCCAGTATGATGACGGGGTGGTGGTGTTGATTATCCGCATGTTTCCCTACTTCAGTGGCAAACTGCGCCGCTTCCGTGAACGCCCCAAAGGTGAATGTGCGCTGTAAGAGGGTAGCATCAGCGATCTCGACAAGCTGCCAGTCATCGAATCGGACGAGATACTCGTTAACCTGATCCTGTGCAAGTGCTTCACTCTTGCTGGTGATGGGTTCACAACGCTGTGTGAGTAGGTCTGTCATAGTGTGTGCTCCTGTGTTGTGCAATAGTCGGAACATAGCACTCGCACGTAAACACAACGTAAATTGTGGGGTAGCACGTACCGAACTGCTGATTGGCACCTCAGCACGTGCTGTGTTTAATGATTTGCTACAAAGCCTTACCCAACGCACACAATCACAGGTTCTTATTGAACATCACAAAGTGACTGTACAGCGAAACACCTTACGGCACTAGCACGTTATCAATGACGTGGATGACGCCATTTGTCGCCTGGATATCTGGCTGCTGTACGGTTGCTTGCCCGTTGTTCAGGCGGATGGTTGTGCCGCCAGGGCTGATCGGCAGCGGCGCAAAGTTCAGCGTGGGGATTGCCGCCCCTGTGATGGTCCCGCCGGGTAGCAGATTGCCGTTGAGCGTCGGTCCGGTCGTGGTCACGCTGATCTGTGCCAGATCGCCAGCGGAGTAGCGCTGTGGCGACACATGGAACGTGAGCACATTGGTCAGCAGGTCTGTGTTTTGCAGCAGCGTTTGCTGTGACGTGCCCAGGTTGCCCAGCAGCGTATTGAATGCGCCGTTGGTGGGTGCAAACACCGTCAGGTTAGGTGAGTTGAGTGCATCCACTAGCCCGGCAGCAACGACAGCGTTTACAAACGTGCTCAGGTCACCCCGGCGGCTGGCAACTTCCAATATCGTGCCGGGGACAAACACAGGCGGCGGTAGCACGTTCCCACTGGGGGAAATAACTGGGACGAGATCAATGTCGGTGCCGGGGGGCAGCAGCAGGCGGTTAATCACATGGATGACGCCGTTGTCTACGAAGACGTTGGGTTGGATAACAACCGCTTCACCCTGATTAATTTCAATGCGGTTGTTGATGAAGTCCACGCGCATAGGGTCATTGCTGAAGGTGAACACCTCTAACGGGTCTTCTTGTAGGGTACGCCCCAGGGAGAACTCGCCGCCGAGGATGTGATACTGCACAATGCGGCGCACCAGCGAACGATCCTGCACGACCTGCTGCGGGCTTAACCCGAGGGAGATGCCCAGTGTGGCAAACGCATCGTTGGTGGGGGCGAACACCGTGTACGTGCGGGTGCGGACTTGCAGGTCATCTGCCAGCCCGGACGTTTGCAGCGCCGCAGCAAACAAGCTGAAGCGCGGGTCACGGTTCAGCGCACCGGTGACCGAATTGTCCAGACCTTGCGCCTGTGCCGGAGCGACGGATACTGCCGAGAGCGAGAGCATGAACAAGAGAAAAACCATCCCGAATGAAACCTTGCGCATTTGCTGCCGTCCTTTCATGAACGAGTGACTTGGATACGCGACGACCAATATTACATCACATCCCGAACAGCCGGGCGATGTCTGCCTCGGCTTCTGGCGCGGCGACAATCGTGACCATATCTTTTGGCTCAATGACGGTATCGCCGTGTGGGATGAGTAATTTACCATCCCGTTGGATTGATGCAACCGTGCTTTCGCTGGGGAACTTGATTTCTCGAATGGCATGATTGGCAATGGGCGCGTTTTTGGTCACGTTTAGCTCGAACACATGCGCCCCGGTGAGGTGCTGTAGCCGGATTTGCTCGGCAAAGTGCTCGTCGCGGATTTTGTTGGCGATGGTGGTGTTGTATGCCCGCACCACATCATGCCGATTGATGATGCCCACGCAGCGGTTTGTGCCGCGTTCCAGCACGGGCAGGTAGCCCACACTTTTCATGCCCATGCGCCGCACCGCGATCCACAGGGTTTCGTTTGTGGTCGCCGTGACCACATCGCGAGAGGCAATATCCGCCACGCGCAGCAGCTTCGTCCGCTCCGGGTCAGTTTCATAGGCTTGCTGAAGGTCGGAAAGTGTGGCGATACCGCTTATCTCGCCATCAAGATTGACCAGCACCAGACATCGTCGCATACAGGCACGTAATTTGTCGCGCATTTCTTGCAAGCTGGCGTGCGCCTCTATGGTTTCGGGGGGGCGCATTACCTCCTCTACGGTGATGCCCTGCATCACATCCACGCTGCGCCCCTCGCTCAGCCGCAGACCCACCCGCGCCAATCCGCGTGTGTACACACCCTCCGGTTGCACCGCCTGCGTGAGGTACATGCTCAGCACGGATACGAGCATGATCGGCAAAATCATCCCGTAGTCGTTAGTCAGCTCAAACACGAGCATAATCACCATAATCGGCGCACGGATGACGCCCACCATCATGCCTGCCATGCCTGCAATGGCAAAAACACGCGAATCGCTGACGCCTGGCACCAACTGCACAATAATCTGCCCGTAAAAGCTGCCCAGCATGGTGCCGATGAACAGCGAAGGCGTGAACACACCGCCCACAAAGCCACCGCTAATGCTCACCGCTGTTAGCAGAATTTTGCCCAGCACAAGCACCAACATTAGTCCCAGTCCAAGCTGCACATTATCTGCTAGTACCTTGTTCATGGGTAGCTCGCCGCTGCCCAGCAAACGCGGGAACAGCACACCCATCAGACCGACCATTAGCCCTGCGGTTCCGGTGCGGATGGGGTAGGGGATGTCCTTGGCGCGGCGCTCCCAGAAGTCTATCTGCCAGAACAGTACGCGAATGAACAACGCTGCAAACGGGGGGATGAGCAGCCCCAGCGGAATGAAATAGATGATTTCTTCGGGTCCGCCGAGTGTGAAATCTAGTGGTTGTTCGAGCGTGGTTTCCGATATGCCCAGCGACTGTGAGAGCGCCGCAGAAATCACGCTGGCAAGCACAATCACGCCTACTGCACTGGTGGAAAACTCCCCGTGCATAATGACCTCTAGCGCGAAGAACACCCCGGCAATCGGCGCGTTAAACGCGGCGGAAGTCGCCCCGGCAGCCCCCGATGCAATCAACAGTCGGCGCTGTTCCTCGTCCAGGCGCAGCCGATGCCCAAAGAACGCCCCCAGGTTGGACGCAATTTGCACGCTGGGGTCTTCAATACCGACGGAGGCACCCCCACTGACGGAGAAAACGGACGCCAGCGCCTTCAGCGGCATTTTGCGGTACGGCAACCGCCCGCCGCCAATAGCAACCGACTCGATAATGCCAGTGATGCCGCGCAGCCGCTCCGTGCCGATGAATCGACTGGTGATCCATCCCACCAGAATACCCACCGCACCCAGCGTAAATGCGGGTGCCAGCCGCCCCAAAAAGCTCATCTGGGATGACTCGAACGTGGTGATGACAAAATCACGGTTGATGTCAATCAGCAGGCGGAAAAACCATGTGGTTAACCCGGTGGCAAGCCCAATGATGAGCGACATGGACAGCAAGCGTGTATTCGGCGACGTCCGAAAGCGCCGCCAGGTGGCAACCAACACCCGTCGGTAGTGAGTGTATGCACTTCTCAGGAGCGGGGTCACTGCCTAGCCAGCCAGTGATCGGCAGGGCGTGAAGGCGGGGAACATTATGCTAAAGCGTGTGTCTGCTCTGGAGTATTTGCACTGCCTGTCGCCATCAAAAACGTTTTTCGCGTAGTCAAAGGCGTCAGCAGTGTCACTGCTCATCATAGGGCGGCAAGAACCTGCACCGCCCTGCGCATTGCTAGTGGGTGCCCACAAAAGGCACCGCGCAATGGCAATGCACAGGACGGTTGCGAGCGCTGCGCCGTGCGCCTTCATCACGAGGTCCACCGCTTTTGTGACTTAATGTATTCATAGGCGACGTTGATCTCGCGGAACCGATTTTCCGCCTCGGTCTTGTCCAGCTTACTCACGTCCGGGTGGAACTGCCGCGCCAATCGACGAAATGCTTTCTTTACCTCGTCTTCGGTCGCCTGTGCTGTAACGCCCAGCAGGTGCAAGCTGCGGTCTAGCTCGCTCATGTGGGCGCGGTGCAGGCTCTGGTGCGTTGCGCCGCCGGGCATCCCACCCACGTCATAGTGTGTGTGAGTGTACGTGCCACCCGCCCGCCGGAACCGTGTACGCAGGCGCTCTGTCCGCGTTTTTGATGTGCGCCAGTAGGGGTTGGCACCAAAGTCTGCCACTTTCCAGTCCCCACGGATGGCGCGGGTGTTGGGGGAGGCGTTGAGCACGCGCAGCTTCTCAAAGACGACCGGGTCTCCATGCCATACCTCGCGCTCTACACCGTCTGGCATGTGGTCGAAGTGTACCTGCCGCAGTTGGCATTCGCCGGGGATGTAGGTGTAGATGCGCTCACTGTTCAGTTCGTGTAGCGCGTGCATCCACTCGTCGAGAACCACACGCTTTTTATCCGGTGGCATCAACGCATGGTGCACAACGAATAACGTTGCCTGGTTGAGTGTGCGCGTGTTTTCCTGCAAAACGCGCTTGACCGCTCGTAAGTTCGGTACCCCGTCCAGGAAGTAAACCTTCACACTCATCCCCACCCATGTGCGGATGATGAGACTGGCATCCGTGTCTGGTGATAGGTGGGCGTTGCGTACCGCTGGCAACGCTTTAACCTGCTGACGCAGCCATTGAAGGGTCTCGTGGCTCATGGGTGGTATCATCTCGCTCAGTTTCTCAGCATACGTTAACTATTTTAGCCCGCAAACGGTCAGTGCGATAGGGTGCTAACGGGTTTGTGTGGGTTAGTTAATGATTGTATACGGCGATGTGTTAGGCGAACTGTTTCAGTTGCTCGAAGTCCTCCATCAGTGTTGCTTTTTGTCCGCCGTTGTAAAGCGCCACCGCCGGGTGGTACAGCGGCAAGATGTTCACTGCGCCGTAGGACGCTTGGGCGTTAAGCAGCTTGCCGTGTAGGTTGCTGATCTTTTCTTTCTGTTCCGGTAGGTCGAAGCGCTTGAGGATGAACTCCATGCTAAAGCGTCCCAGCGTGGCAATCACCTGCGGCTGTATGATGTCAATCTGCTGATCTAAAAACGGTGCATACAGCGCGATTTCGTCTTTGCGGGGGTCGCGGTTCTTCGGGGGACGGTCTTTAACAATGTTGGTGATGTATACGTCGTCTCGTTCGATGCCCACGGAGGCAAGGAGTTCATCTAGCACACGCCCGCTTGCCCCACAGAACGGTTTGCCTGTTTTCGCTTCGTTTTCGCCGGGTGCCTCGCCGATGAACATGATTTTGGCGTGGTGGCTGCCCTGCCCAATCACCGGGTAGTAGCCGTTTTCTGTGCGGTAGGTGTGCAGCGGCGATTCGGTCAGGTTGACAATGGCATCTCGGATGAGACGCATCTGGTCGGTGCGGTCTTCAGTCATCGTGTGTTCCCGTCCTCTTGAACTGTTGATCAACGGCATTATAACCTTGGGCGAACATTTGAGCAATTGATCGCTTGTGTGTTCGGGTTGCTGGGATCGCGCTAGAAACCTTGCTGCACCTCAATTTGATCGGTGTAGACGAGAGAGCGATTGAGGAAAATATCAACCGTCCACATACCGGGCACACCGTCTTCGACCGGGTGAAACCAGTAGACTGCCGCACTTTCCCGGAAGAACTCCTGCGTTTGATAGCTGCGCTGTGTGCCTGCGGGGTCTGTGAACACAAATGCGAGCCGTGTATCGCGCTCGTTCAGGTTCGTTAACACCAGCCCAACGCCGATGAAGTCATTTGTGGTGAGGAAGCTGCGCGGTTGGCTCAGCCAGCAGCCTTCTAGCTGCCCCCGGAACTGCAACAGGTATCCCTCGCGTGCGTAGGGTTCCCAGCAGTTGTCCATCAGCAGCTTGGGGTTCACCACAACCGAGGAGATGATTTCTGTATTCACCACGGGGGGTTTGGTGTAGTTCGGGTAGAGCTTATCGCTGATGATGGGCGCGAGCGTGAGCAAATAGCGGTTAATAACACCGTCGTTCACGTTGACAGGCGGTTGTAGGTTCGGCACGTCAAAGTCTTGCTGCCGGGCAAACACAAGGGCAAATGCGGTTGGGTTGCGCTGTCCCTCTGGCAGGTTTTCGAACATCACATTGACCTCTGCCCGTAGCCCGGTGTCAAACCCGTTCTTGGAGGCGACACTGATGGTGCCGGGGATTGCCTGCGCGGTGTATTGGCGGTCGGTCAGCAGCATGGTGTTGAACACCCAGCGTGCGATTTGCCCCTCGTTGTCTGTTTTGGGCGCGTCCTGCGTTAGCTTGAGCAGGTAGCGTGCCATAGCGCGTGGCGTGAGGCTGTTGAAGTTGTTGCTGTCAAAATATGCTTTGTTCGCTTCAATTTCCTGCTCGCGGGTGTAGGCGGGTAGGTCAGCAAAGTACGCGTCCAACCCCACCGTGCCCTCAGAGCGGTAGTAGCGTGACGCCATAGAGATGGGCACGCTTGCCCACGTTTGATCCAGGTAGACCAGCTTTTGGCGGTCAACCTCACTGTATGGGATCACCTGCCCAATGTCTTCTATGCCCAGTGATGCCACGTAGGCGTCTACAGTTTCCCAGCCGACCGCATCCATAATCATCCAGGTTGCGGCGTTGTCGCTGCACGCGATCATAATGTCGCTTAGTTCGCCCAGGCGCACTTGCTGGTTTAGTGATGCACCGTTTAGGCAGTCGGTAGAGCCGCCCATCCAGTAGCGTTCCGTGAACGTGAGTTCGGTATCAAACGAAATGACACCGCCGGATTGCAGAATCGTGTCGAACAGGGCACCCGCTACAAACAGCTTGGGCACACTCGCCACAGGGAAAGCAACGTCGAGGTTTTCGGCACAGCCTTCACCCGTTTGCAGGTTATACACCACAGCGCCGAGTATCACGTTGTCGTCTGGGGCGGCACCTGTGAAGTTACAGTTGGGCAGCGCGTCGAGGAAGTCGGTTTGTTGGGCGGCAGCAGGTACCGTCCACAGCAGTGGCAGGGCGATAAGCAAAGGCAGCAGGCACTTGGGCATCGGGTTCTCGCTGGTATTTACCGTTGGTCATCCTGAGTACAATCTAAGACAGGCGCAAGGGTTTCTGCAAGGTTTGTTTTGTTGTGATGTGTGATTCTCATTTGCACAGACACACAGGTTCCACTCATAATGAGCCTAACCTGACCAAATGATGTTTATGTGCCGTTGTATGTTGTGTGAGGGGCGAAACGAAATATGAGACGTTTGATCGTGGGGTTGGCGTTCGCGGCAATGTTCGCAGCGCCGTGGGGGGCAGCAGGTGCCCAGCAGCAAGTGGATTTGACCCAGACGGTGGTGATGTACCCGCAGAAGTACACGGTTTCCATGCCGGACGGCTGGACGGTGCAGTACCGTAAAGCAATTGGCAAGACCGAGGTGGTTAGCGAAAACACCGTGATTGGGCTGTACACGGAGGAAGGTGTGCTTAGCCGTGTGATGGAAATTGACGAGACAACATCCACGGGCGATGTGCTGGTGGAGTTGTACGACGACTTCTTCGACGGCGGCACCATCACACGCGATGATGTGCGCCCGTTTGATTATGGCGGCAAGACCGGGCACATCTACCTGGACGTGGAGGGGCAAATCGCAGGTGTAATGCGCCTGGAAGACGCCACGTTTGTGCTCATCCGCGTGGATGGTGCGGAGGCGTTCACCGAAGTGGAAATGAACACCATCATGGCGATTATCGGTAGTGCGACGGCGGGCAACAACGTGTCCGAACTGCGTGATCCGTCCATGGCGTTCATGGGCGAACCGTGTTTCGTCAGCGTGCCAGAAGGGGCAAATGTCCGGCTGCGCGTGGGTCCGGGCTACAACCGCGCTGCAATCGACTTTCTCGGTCCTGACACCTACAAGGTTTACGGGCAAATCCGCACTGACGACGGCATCGTCTGGTACAAGCTAGACCCGTGGCAGGTCGTGCCGGAAAAAGACGCACAAGAGGTTTGGGTGGAAGCACGCGACGTGCTGCGCCAGGGGGACTGTGACCTCGTTGCGAGCGCGTCTGCACCGCCGCTCATTGAGTTCGGCAGCGGACCTGCGCCTGTTCCGGGCATTGTCATCCCGCCAGATGCTGGTGTACCGCCGAGTGAGAACGATGTGGCGCCAGTGGATGGCACCTACACGCTTTCATACGGGTCTTTGGGGTCGGCAAATTGCATGGGGCAGGGCAGCACGCAGATGAACTTCAACCGTGAGCAGCTCACAACTATCACTGGGGCGCTGTTTGTGCGCAATAACGGTGCGGTGTTCGTGTATGCAGATATTTTGTTTGTGCGCGGTAACGACGGTGACTACGTCGGTGCGATTTACTTCTCTAACGGAACAGTGGAGTTCATCCGCCTAACCCCTGTGAACCCGAATTACATGCGCGGCTACCGCACCCAAAACTTCGGCACAGGCGAGAACGCTTGTAGTGTCAGCGTGCCCGTTGTGCTCTCCCGCTGATAGTTGTGTAAGCTAAAATGCGGTTGCATTCGCATAGTCATTCACGGATGCTGTAGGGCAAAATCACAGGGTGGTGTGCTAAATGTTGGTGGGTGGGGTGAAGTGATTTTGCCCCACTAGCCCAAATTTATGCGCTGCAAAAAGGGAATGATGTCGCTGGCGTACAGCAGCAAGACGACCACTGTTCCCCACAGTAAGATGCTCACTTGAAGAGGGCGGTCGGTGTATAAAATCTCTGTCGGATCGCCACCATCGCCCTTAACGTGGATGACATACAAATACCGAAAAAGCGCATAGTACACAAACGGCACCGTCAGCAGCATGAGCGGCTGCGCGATGAGGATGGTTTCTGCCTCGGTCGCATAAAGCGTATATGCAATCGCCGTCGCCGTGATAATCAAGCGCAGCATGTCATTGAGCAGCGCGAGGTTGTAGTGCTGGAAGACCGGACGAGTTTGCAATGCCTTGTCCTCTAGCTGCACAAACTCCTGGCGGCGCTTGCCTATCGCCAGGAACAGCGCCAGCAACCCCATACACATGTACAGCCACGGAGAGAACGTCGTTACGGAGATGACAACAATCCCGGCGATAACGCGCAGCACAAAGCCAGCGGAAATCGCAAAGATATCTAGTAAGACGATGTGCTTGAGGTAGAAGCTGTAAACGATGTGGATGATGA
Source organism: uncultured Anaerolineaceae bacterium (assembly GCA_964451095.1). Taxonomy (GTDB): domain Bacteria; phylum Chloroflexota; class Anaerolineae; order Aggregatilineales; family Phototrophicaceae; genus DAOTTY01. The sequence continues at coordinate 8,153 of CAYVGI010000050.1, read as the reverse complement.
AGTAAATCACCAGCACCCATCCGAGTGGCGGCGCAAAAGCAAATGCCGTGCCAATGGAAAATGCGGGCAGCAGTATCCCGGCAACTTGCGCAACCCGCACGGGCAAGCGCCCTGACGGAAGTGGGCGGTTCCGCTTTTTGGGATGTTGGCGATCTTTTTCGATGTCAACAAGGTCGTTGATGATGTAAATGCTGCTGGCGGTGAGCGAGATGAGCACAAACGCGGCGATCACACGCAGCAGGGATGGCAAGATAATCAGTTGTTGGTCGAAGACGATGCCCGCGAACACAAACGTGTTCTTCGCCCATTGGCGCGGACGCATCGTTTCAATAAGGGCAGCCATAACGTTCAATTGGGTTCCTTAGCGGCGCAGCGGAATAAATTCAGTGTGCGATTGTACTGATAATGACCACGCGCTTGTATAGTGTGTTTGTGAGCGGAAAGGATTCCTAACGGTGAGCGGCAAACACAGGGTAAAACAGGCAGTGGGGTTTGGGATACTTTTCTACGCGGCGGCGATGCTGGTGTACCTGCTGTGCCGGGTGATAGTCGGTGAGCGGCTGGTTGTGGTCATGTTGGGCAACATCTTCCTGCACTGGCTGCTGCTGATTGCCGTGTTCCTGCTGCCTTGGGCACTCCTGCTGCGGATGTGGCGGCACGGTGGTGTGCTTGCCGTGTTTGTGTGTGCATTCGTCGTGATTTACGGCGGGCGCTTGGTCCCCTATGCCCACACAAGGGTAATGCCAGACCTGCGCGTGATGACGTTTAACACCGCTGCGTTCTACACATCGCCAGATGCGCTTGTAAACTACCTCGCGCAAAGTGATGTAGACATTATCGCACTTATCGAGCTGGGTGAGCTGAACGGGCAGGTCATCAGCGAGGCGCTGCTGCAAGACTATCCCTATCAGGTTATCCGTGGCAAAGATGTTGCGGGTAAGGCGATACTGAGTCGCTATCCCATTGTGCGGCAGGATGTGTTCACGCTGCGCACACAACGCCCGAACCTGAAAGCGCAAGTACAAGTGGGGCAGCAGACGATCACCGTATACGTTTTACATCCCCCCGCGCCAGATGAGCAGCGCGGACTTAACTTCTACGTGGTAGACCCCGACAACGGGGCAGAAATCGACATGCTGCTGCAACGTGTTGACGCATCGGTGCCTACGCTGCTGCTGGGAGACTTCAATACGACGGAGCACAGCCCTGCCTACCGACACATACGGCGGGCAGGTTTGGCAGATGCTTACCGCACCGCCGGATTTGGCTTTGGGGACACGTATTTTATGCGCGGGTTGCCGCTCACGCGCATTGACTACATATGGCACACGCCGCACCTTATCCCGGTGTATGCGCAGGTGGGGGAACGCCTTGGCTCTGACCACGCAGCGGTAATCGCAGACTTCCGTTTGCGCTGAATTTCACTTGAAAACTACATGACTTGCTTTCATACTATGCTCATGTATTGGTATAGATAAGAGCGGTGCAGTTATGAAAATGTCGAATTTTGCAAAGTATGCGTGGTTCAACGTTGGCTATCTCGTTCTCGTGATTCTGTGGGGCATGGTCGTGCGGGCAACGGGCAGCGGTGCAGGCTGCGGGCGGCATTGGCCCACCTGCAACGGCGAAGTTGTGCCCCGTCCGGAGAACGTCGCTACTATGATTGAATTCAGCCATCGGCTAACGAGTGCGCTTGCGGGGCTGTTTGTCCTGGTGCTGCTGGCATGGGCGTGGCGGCAGCGCAGCGGCGACAACGGCAAGCTTATATGGCGTGGTGCAATCCTGTCATTTGTGTTCATTCTCATTGAGGGCGCGATTGGTGCCGCGCTGGTGCTGCTAGAACTGGTTGAAAACAACGCATCCGTTTGGCGGGCGGGGATGCACGCGATTCACTTGCTAAACACCTACGTGCTGCTGATGTGGGTCGTGTTAACGGCATGGGCGGCAATCGTGCCACAGGTGCGCCTACAGATGACGCGCACGGCGTGGCTGCTGGTTGCTGCGGCAGTTGCCATGGGTGTGCTCAGTGCTGCCGGGGCAGTAACCGCCCTCGGTGACACACTGTTCTTGTCTGGTGCACTGGCAGAGCAAATGGGCGAGGAAAATGCCGCACGCCACTTCCTGGTGCAACTGCGCGTTATTCACCCGGTGATGGCGGTGTTTGTTAGCCTGTTCCTGCTGGCGGTCGGCGGATGGCTGCACAATCGCGCTCACACCGCGTCTACGCAGCGTTTTGCCAGCGCCATGATGAGCATTGTGGTTCTGCAAGTGTTGGTTGGGCTGTTCACGATTGTGCTGCGGGCACCACTCTTCATGCAAATCAGTCACTTGCTGCTCGCAGACCTGTTGTGGATCACGCTGCTTGTGCTGATTTTCGAAGTAGCAGCACACGTCCGGGAAACATCCGTGCAGCGCACCCTGCAACCTGCGTGACGGTAGCGTCTGGGCGTCCTCCGCCATCGGGAGGGCGTCCGCACCTTGTAACCCATGCCATTTTCCCGTCTTCTATCCCGTATTTCCCTTTTCTCTATCCCGCCTTCTGTCCCATTAAGATACTGGTTAAGATACTGGTTTTCCACATCAAGCCGCGCCCAGGCAGAGGTGAGGCGTAGCACGCCATATAGTATGAGATGATGATGCCGAAGCAATCGGACACCATCGAACCACGGATGATGGTTCTTTAGAACCACATGGACACGATTTCATACTCGATAATGAGGTACGAGAACGCAAGCAGCGCAATTTCTTCCATTGTGTTTAATCAGTGACTCATGTCAGGTTTAACCTTGTGCAAGTTTTTCACAAGCACGTGTGCAAACTTGCGGCTTACAGCAGACAAATCTTTGGTTAACGCAGAACGTAGATATGGCGTATGGGGTCTGATAAGGTTGCACCACATCGGGCGAGTGCCTGATGGTGTACCCATCTGGTGTGGTGCAACCGCCAAGTACACACCTCACCAGACGAATAAACCTTATCTACTGTGAATACTAAAGCAGTATTCACCATTACACAAGGAGTGTAGAACATATGAAGCGTTTAACCGTCCTCGTCACACTATTATCCGTCGCATTTGCGTTCGGTGGCATTCACGTCGCTGCGCAAGATGACCCCGGCGTGTTGAACATTTACTCGTCCCGTCACTATGGGGACATGGAAGCACCGTTTGTTGCGTTCGAAGAAGAAACGGGTATTGAAGTGCGCGTGAGCGCGGGCACCCCGCGTGACTTGCTCTCCCGCCTACGGGCAGACATCGACCGTGGTGACCGCAGCGTAGCAGATGTATTCCTGGCAATTGACGCTGGTGTGCTGGACATCGCAACTGAAGAAGGACTGCTCCAGCCGATTGAGAGCGACCTACTGGACGAGAGTATTGCGCCGGAGTTCCGTGACCCCGATGGGCACTGGTATGGGCTGAGCATCCGTACCCGTACACTCGTGTACAACCCGGAAAACGTGACCGAAGAAGAACTCGCAGAACTCAACAGCTACGCAGATCTTGCCGCCGATACCTGGGAGGGGCGTGTGTGTATGCGCCCGGCATCCCACATCTACACGGTATCGCTGTTTAGCGGCTTGGTTTATCACCTGGGTGAGGAAGATGCACTTGCCGCTGCGACTGGAATTTCCGACAACGTCACACGCTACATCAACAGTGACACGAGCCAGATTCGCGCTGTTGCCGCAGGTGAGTGTGATGTCACGTTCGTGAACCACTACTACATGGGTCGCCTGGCAAATGGCGATGCAGAAGACCAGGAAACGTTCAACAGCGTTGCCATCAAGTGGATGAACCAGGGCGAAGACGGTACGGGTGTGTTCTTTAACATCAATGGCGCGGGCGTAGTGACCAATGCCGCAAACTTCGAGAACGCGGTGGCGTTCATTGAGTACATGGGCAGCACGGAAAACCAATGTGGTGCGCTGGAGTGCTTCCCCGGCAGTAACTACGAGTTCCCAACGAACCCGGAAGCAGAGCCGAACGAGACTATTGCTGGCTTTGGTGAACGCACCCTAGACACAGAATACCCGCTGTGGGAGTACGGCGCTTACCAGGAAGCATCCGTGGCAATGCTGGAAGAAGCAGGCTTCGGCTTCGAGGAAAACTAACAAAAATTTGAACATCATGGGGGAGAGATTCCTACCCCCATGACATTTATTCGAATGATTGCGCGAAACAACACTGTTAAGGCTCATGGTTTGCTCATAATATTCATGCTAGAGCACTAGCGGCGAACCGCAAGTACAGAAAGCAAGAGACACAAAATGGCGAACACCGTAATTACCCCCCGTACAGCCGCTATCCGGCGAGCACAACCGCAAGCAGTACGACGTCCTCAAGTACCTGCTTGGGCAGCGCTGGTGCTGCCGCTTTTCATTACGTTCGCCGTGCTGTTCCCCATTGGGCTGCTGGCGTCGGAGATATTTACGCCGACGGTGGAACTGTGGCAGCGCATGTGGAACACATTCCTGCCGCGCGTGCTGCTGAACACACTGCGTCTGGTTTTTGGGGTGGGGCTGGGCACACTGGTGCTGGGAACGATGTTCGCTTGGCTGGTCACAGCATTTGAGTTCCCAGGGCGGCGCTATTTTGATCATCTGCTGCTGCTGCCCCTGGCGATTCCGGGTTTTATCATGGGCTTTATTTACGTCTCCACGTTCGAGTTTGCCGGTCCGGTACAGTCTGTGGTGCGGGATACACTCGGCTGGGAACGCGGTGATTACTGGTTCCCGGATATTGCGTCGCCCATGGGTTTGATCTTGGTGCTGACGCTGGTACTGTACCCCTATGTGTACATCCTGGCACGCGCCGCCTTCCGAGAGCAGGCGGCGAGCACATTTGAAGCTGCCCGCATGATGGGCTACAACCGCACAGAGACATTCTTCCGGCTGGTGCTGCCGCTGGCACGCCCACAAATTGCTGCTGGCACCATCCTTGCCATGATGGAGGCAATGACCGACTACGGCACCGTGAGCTTTTTTGGCTATCCCACACTCAGTGAACGTGTGGTGGTCATCTGGAACACAGAGTACGACATGGCAAAGGCAGCGGAACTATCCATGCTGATGGTGTTTATCGCGCTGGTGATGATTATTTTGGAGCGCACCCTGCGCGGGCGTGCCAAGTTCTACCAGCAGGGCGGGCGTGGGCGGCGTCCGCGCCGGGTGATGCTAACCGGGTGGCAGCGCTGGGTGGCTACACTGCTGTGTGTGATGCTGTTGTTCTTTGCGTTTGCGCTCCCGGCAACACAGTTGGTGCGCGGCGTTGTGGATGAAGTTCAGACCCCAACGGTTGGTCTATTCCAGGAGTCCTACGCAGATTACACCGTGAACTCGATTACGCTGGCAAGCAGTGCCGCTGGGATTGCTACGTTGCTCGCGCTGTTGGTTGCCTACGGTGTACGGGTCACATCCACGAACGGTGGACGGCTTGTACCGCGTTTGCTCTCCCGGCTTGTGACGCTGGGCTACGCTATGCCCGGTGCGGTCATCGCGGCGGGGGTGCTGGTGTTCGTCAACCCGATAGACGGCAGCGTAACTGACTTTGCTGAGCGGTACCTCGGGTACGGCGCACCGGGCTACCTGCTGACGGGCACTGTGACTGCGCTCATCTACGCTTACATCGTGCGCTTTATGTCTGTGGGCTTTAACAGCGTAGAGAGCAGTATGGAGAAGGTGACGCCAAACATGGAGGGTGCCGCCCGCATGATGGGCGCAAATAGCTGGCGGGTGCTGTGGCGGGTGCATCTGCCGCTGGTGGGCACTGGGATGGCAGCAGGCGCTATTCTCATCTTCGTGGACGTGATGAAAGAGCTACCCGCTACGCTGCTGCTGCGTCCGTTTGGTATGGACACGCTGGCGCTGCGCACGTACTTCTTAAGCAACGAAGCGTGGTGGGATGCCGCGTCTATCCCAGCGCTGACGATTGTGCTGGTGGGCTTGATTCCGGTGTTTATTTTGATGCGCGTAGGAGATAACGAGGTTGACGAATCCCCCGATCATCCGACTGAACCACGTTGTTAAGCAGTACGATGATGTCACTGCCATAAACGATGTGTCGCTGACGGTCAATCAGGGGGAGCTGCTGGTGCTGCTGGGCAACAGCGGCTGCGGTAAAACCACACTCCTGCGCCTCGTTGCCGGGCTGGAACGTCCCAACGACGGTGAAGTGCTGCTTGATGGCGAACTCGTCGCCGACCAGAACACATTCCTGCCACCGGAACAGCGACACATTGGTATGGTCTTCCAGGATTATGCGCTCTTCCCACACATGAGCATCGGGCAAAATGTGGAATTTGCACTCAAGGGCGTGCGCGGCAGTGCTCGCAAGCAGCGCGTAGAGGACATGCTGGATCTGGTCGGGCTTGCCGGGCTGGGCAAACGCTTTCCCCATCAGCTTAGTGGTGGGCAACAGCAGCGCGTGGCGCTCGCCCGTGCCCTCGCGCCGGAACCGTCAGTCGTGCTGCTGGATGAGCCGTTTAGCAACCTGGACGCGGCGCTGCGCAAGTTCATGCGCGATGAGGTGCGCCGTATTCTGCGTGCTGCCGGCGCTACTGCCATCTTCGTCACCCACGACCAGGAAGAAGCGATGAGCATCGCAGATCGTGTTGCCGTGTTGCAGGCAGGGCGGTTGCTGCAAGTGGGCACCCCACGTGAGCTATATCGCCGCCCCCGCGTCCGTGGGGTTGCAACGTTCCTGGGGGAGGCGAACATGGTGCAAGGCACCGCACACGGCTCTACTGTGGATACACCGCTAGGCGCACTGCCACTGGGACGACCCACGGAAGGTGATGTTGAGGTGATGATACGACCGGAGGCAATCACCCTGACGGTGAATGACATCACAGGTGCGGCGACGGTGGCGAATGTGCGCTACTTTGGGCATTATCAATTGGTGCGGCTAGACATTGGCGATGATATAGCAGTTGATGCGCGGGTGTGGGCACAGGAGCCGATTGAGGTGGGGCAGTCCGTTAGCATTGCCGTGCAAGGCGAAGTGGTTGCATTCCCGCTTGTAACGGCGGAAAATACCATCGTTTAACCATCCATACATTACATCCCAAAGGAGCACCGACCTATGCCAACCGTGAAAATGGTCGAATACGATGACGCATCCGCTGAAGTGCGCGAAGTGTACGATGCGATTATGGCGGCAAAGGGCATCGACTTTGTGCCCAACTTCTGGAAAACCGTCGCTACCCATCCGCCTATGCTCAAGCAGCTATGGTCGGAGATTCAGCAGGTTATGGCACCGGGCGAACTAGACCCGCTGATGAAAGAAATGATCGCCGTTGCCGTGAGCGCGACCAACGGCTGCGAGTACTGCATCAACTCACACACTGCCGCCGCCATCAAGCAGGGCATGACGCCCGCTATGCACGGCGAATTGATGGCAGTCGTCGGGTTCTTCAACAAGACCAACAAACTGTCTGACGGCTACCAGGTGGAGCCGGATGTGAAACCGGACATTAGCTAAACAGCTTTTGTAGCTGCTGCGCCACACGCTCCCCAAGCTGGCGCTGTGCGTCCGCCGTCAGGTGCAGCCCATCTGCCGGGTCTGCGCTGAGGAATGATGTGTCCAGGAAGTGGCAGCCCATCTCCGTTGCCACACGCTGATAGTGCGCCACAAGCTGTGCGCTCTTTTCGTGCGCGTCAGCAAACATGTCGCGGAAGCGCTCTGGCATTTCACCCAGCGGCGGCGGGGACAGCAACAGCACTTGCGGCGCGTTCCCATCGCGCCCGGTGTCGCTGCTCTGTATCATGTCCACGAGTTTGCCCGCGCCAGCAGCAATGTCGTACGCACTCAGGTTGAAGCGGTGCTTCAGGTCGTTGGAGCCGAGCATCATCACCACCATGTCCAGCGGCATGTGAGATCGTAAACAGGGCAGCAGGTACGTTTTGCCGTTGCGGTGATCTTCGATGGGGTCTTCCCACACGGTAGTGCGCCCGTTCAAACCCTCCTCAATCAGGTGATAATCCGATCCAAGCTGTGCCTGCGCTACGCCGACCCAGCGCACATCACGCGGGTGACGTGCACCATCTGCCTGCGCGTTCCAGCCCCATGTATTCGAATCGCCATAACAAAGAATCGTTTTCTTTTTTTTGCTCCAGCATTAAACAAGGGTAGAAACCACAATGGATGTGATGATAAC
>CAYVGI010000049.1:0-29442 GCA_964451095.1 uncultured Anaerolineaceae bacterium | reverse complement strand
TCCCATTACCAACAAAACAACTGTTGTTAATACTCCCTGTAATGTTATTATCCCCTACTGCTGGGGACGTATTCCCAATAAACTTACTATTATTGATATTAAATGGCGTATTTTCACCATCAATCGCGCCAGCGCTGCCGCCACCAACGGGGGCATTGTTACCTACAAAAACACTGTTGCTGACGGTTAATTGCGTGCTATTGAAATTATCCAGCGCACCGCCATTATTTGTAGCTATGTTTCCTGAAAAGGTACTATCCTGAATAGTCAGTGCATTGTCCAAACCATTGGAAATAGCACCGCCGCTGAACGCCGTGTTTCCACTAAACGTAGAGCCTGTGACCACTGTTCTGCCGGACTCGCTGAAAATTGCGCCCCCAAATGACAAACCAGTAACTGTATTGTTAGAAAGGGTGCTGTTGCTGACGGTTAGCGTGCCAATATTGTCAATCGCTCCGCCGTTAGTGCCGCTAGTGCCATTTTGCAGTGTCATTCCATTCAGTGTCAGGTTGCCCGTTGCCTCCACCTGGAAAAAGCGCGTACTGCCACCGCCATCCAGCACAATCACGCCGCCGCCATCCACGGTGATTGTCTTCCCGCTGATGACAATCTCGCTGGTGAACTCAATCAGGTTATTTGCGCACGCGAACGTAATCGTGCTGCCGTCTGGCGCAGACTGTACCGCGTTGTTCAGTCCGTCGCGGGTGCAGTTGGGGTCGGTAAGGGTAATGCTCTGGGCGTGGGCGGTGGGTAACGCCAGCGGCATGTGCAGGATGGCAATGAGCGTGAATACGACCCACAACAGGCGGTGGGCGGATGTGCGTGGCAGCATGAATCCTTCTCCCGAAGAAACATTAGCGTATGCTTAAATTCTACCGCGCCACCCACCTACCTGCAAAAAAAGGTGATGCTTTGTCACTGCGCCGGCAAGCGCTACAACGCTTGCCGGATCATCTGCTCAATGTTCTGCGGCGGGTGCGCCCCTACCAGCTTATTCACCGTCTGCCCGCCCTTGAACATCAGCAGCATGGGGATGCCCTGCACACGGTACTGCATCGCCGTCTGCTGGTTTTCGTCAACGTTTAGCTTGGCAACCTTCACCTGCCCGGCGTACTGCGCGGCGAACTTCTCCAGGGATGGGGCAATCGCATGGCACGGTCCGCACCACGCTGCCCAGAAGTCCACCAGCACAGGCACATCGCTCTCCAACACCTCTCGCTGGAAGGTGCTATCGGTCACGGGGACAGGTGCAGTGCCGCTTGCTGCGCGTGCTTCTTCTACTGCCGCGCTCTCCTGCGGGTACGGTCCTTGCCCGGTGAGAAAGTCCATGTGTGCGTCTACATCTGCCGGGCGGATGTTCCCTGCTTGCGATTCGACCTCGCCTTCATCAAGCGTGAGCAGTGCCGGCAGTGCCAGCGAACCGTACTGCGCGTGTGCATCCGGGTTTTCTGCCGCGTTGATCCTGGCGACGAGCACGTCACCGGCGTTTTCCTTGGCAACACGGGCAAATGCTTTGTCTAGCGCGTCCGATGGGGTGCGGAACAGGTACAGCATCACGGGCAGTCCTGCGTCTACAATGCGCGGTAGGCTGTTGCTGTCTGTAGTGATGGGGGTGTCGTAGGTAGGCATTGTTTGTCTCTTTCAATCATCTACTGGGTATGGTCTTCGCTAGCGTTTTGAGCAAGTCAGCGTGTACGAGCATAAGCGCCCGCACTGTAAACTAACTGTTGATTGCTTCTGATTTACGGATAGCGCCATGTCGCCAAACATTACCGAACAGTTCTTCCCATTCCACACATTCGGGCTGCACCGTAACCCGTTTGGCAGCCTCAGCGAGGACGAGTGGTATGCGGTGACGGTGCCGCCGCCAGCAGTGCACACCGCGATTGTGGACGGGTTCGATCATCTGCTGGTGCTAGGGCGCAAGGGACGGGGTAAATCGACCACACTAAACTACCTGCGCTACCACTTCATGTTGCAGGGGCAGCGCGTGGGCTACGAGCGGATTCCCCGCTGGCAGTGGCATTACACCACGGCAACGAGCGCACTCGATGTGTTCGCACTGGATGAGGCGCAGCGGCTTGCCCCGTGGCAGATGTGGCGCTTGTTCGCACAGCGTGACCGTCATAAGACCCGGCTGATTGTCGGCAGCCACTACGATCACACACTTGAGTTTCGGCTGCGGGGGCTGAATGTGCGAACAGTGCGGCTGCGGCACCAGATGACGCCCGCGCAACTGGCGCTGATTTTGCAACGGCGCCTGGAGGCGTTTGCATTGGATGACGCAACACCAACGGTGTGGTTCACGGAGGATGCGGTGGCGGCGTTGTGGCACCGTTACGACACAGACTTGCGCAGCATGACCTTCTTTCTCTATGACGGTTTCCAGCAGCTAGAGCGCCCCGGTGGTATCACTCCCGCAGACCTAAACCACTGGGCACAGCGAACAAGACCTTAACCCACCCTATACACGCAGTTAGCGTTGTGCGCTACAATGAGCGACCGATTTTAGAAACCCGCTCAACATACAGAAAGACACGCACACATGGCGCTGAGTATCTTCAACGTATTAGGACGCGAAAAGCAGGCGTTCAAGCCCATCAACGAAGGTTTTGTGGGAATTTACGTGTGCGGACCCACCATCTATGACCACTCTCACCTGGGGCACGCCAAAACCTACGTGAACTTTGACATGGTGGTGCGCTGGCTGCGCCACACCTACGAGAACGTGCTGTACGTGCAAAACCTGACCGACGTGGGGCACCTGCTGGAAACCGAAGAAGATCGCATCATCCGCAAGGCACGCCAAACGGGTGCCAAGCCGATGCAAGTGGCAGACTTCTACGCCCGCAGCTTTAATGACGACATGACATCGCTGCTGGTACAGCCGCCAGATATCCAGCCGCGTGCCGCCGGGCATGTGCCGGAACAAATCGAGATGACGCAGGAGCTTATCGAAAAGGGTTTCGCGTACGAGTCTAATGGCAGTGTGTACTTCAGCGTGACGGCAGACAAAGACTACGGCAAGCTGAGCAATCGGCGCATTGATGAGCAGGAAGAGAACACCCGTGGCACCACTGGCATGAGCGAAAAGCGCCACCCGGCAGACTTCGCGCTGTGGAAGCGTGCCGAGCCAGAACACATCATGCGCTGGAACTCCCCGTGGGGCGAGGGTTTCCCTGGCTGGCACATCGAGTGCTCTGCGATGGCACGCAAGTACCTGGGGCCAAACTTCGACATTCACGGCGGCGGTATCGACAACATCTTCCCGCACAACGAGTGCGAAATCGCACAGAGTGAAAGCGCCAATGACGAGCCATTCGCCAACTACTGGATGCTGGTGGGCAGCCTGACGGTAGATGGCGTGAAGATGAGCAAGAGCCTGGGCAACTTCACGACGATTAAGGACGCCCTGGCAGACTACCGCCCGGAGGTGGTACGTACATTCATCCTCACGGCGCACTACAGCAACCCGGTCGATTACAGCGAAGACGCCCTGGGTGCGGCGAAGTCCGGCTGGGAACGGCTTTACAACGCGGTACGGCTCACGCGCCAGCAGATGAATCACGCGCCCGAGAGCGACGAGGGCAGTAGCTTTATGGAACGCCTTGATAAGGCGAAGCAGGACTTCACTGCTGCGCTGAACGATGACTTTAACGCACCGCAGGGCATGGCAGTGCTGCAAAACCTCACCCGTGATGTGAACACACTGCTCAACGGCGACCAGGAAATCGGCATGGCGGCACTCACTGCCATCAACGAGACCTACAATGAACTGGGCGGCAAGGTGCTGGGCGTCATCCCGGAGACGACAGAGGAAACCGATGCCAACGCCGAGCGCGAGGCGGGGCTAATTCGCATGTTGATTGACATGCGGGCGCAGGCGCGTGCCAACAAGAACTACGCTGAGGCAGACAATATCCGTGACCAGCTTGCCGGGCTGGGCGTGCAGCTAGACGACCGCCCGGAGGGTACGATCTGGCGGATTGTGTAGACGAAAACGGCTAACGATGCCAAACATGAACTGGCAGCAGGCGATTGGCTGGGCAGTTGGGCTGCTTGTGCTCTCCTTGGTGGGGGGGCTGCCCATGCTGTTCGGGCAACCGGAGGCGCAGTCCTACCTGACGTGGTTCGATACAGAGTGGCTGGTGATTTACTCGCTGGTGGTGTTGTGGGCGCTGCTTGGGTTGCTGACGGTCTTCCCGGTACTGCGGCGAATGCTAGCGGCGGTGCGCTCGCGCCCGGTGTTTTACAGCTTTTTGGTAACGTTTGTTTTCCTGGCGTGTGTGGTGATGGGCGTGGTGATGCTGCAACCGATGCGTATTCACCCGCTGCCGAAGTTCAGCTTTTACTGGATGGGCGTTTGCCTGTGGAGCGTGGTGTTCCTGCTGGGTTACGACATGACCGACGACCAATTACGGGCAATGGGGCAGGCGCTGGTGCAGTCCAAGGCAGACCGTGTGCTGCTGGCAGTGGTGAGTGTGTTCCTGGTGCTCGCTGGCGTAGAGTTCTGGCTGCGCTACTTTTACGTGCAAACATCCGGCTTTAGCCTGGGCAACGCAAACTACCAGTGGAATCACCTGCACTGGGAAATGAACGCGCTGGGCTACCGTGACCGGATGCCGCAGGAGACCGACAAATCCGTTGTGATTGTGCTGGGCGATTCAATTGCTGCTGGGCAGGGAATCCCGCAGGAAGAACAGCGCTTTGGCAACCAGCTTGCGGACATGCTCGGTGACGGCTACGAGGTGTACACCGTCGCGGAGCGCGGTTGGAACGCGCAGACGCAGTTGCGGGAGCTACAGGCGTTCCCGCTAGAGCCGGATGTTCTCGTGTATTCCTACGTGCTGAACGACATCATGGACGCGCACTACACCGTGACTGGCGGCGCAGAGGAGAGCGAGCTGTACCGCCGCGAGTTCGGGGCGTTGCGGGCGGTCACCAAGCGGCTGTTCATTGCAGACTACCTGCACCTGAACTACGCGCCAGCATACACGCGCTACCGTGCCCGCTATGCCGACCTGACCGAGCGTGTTTACGACAACGAGGACGTGTGGGATTTACACACGCAGGAGATCCGCGATATTGTGGATTGGGCACGGGGCAGTGGTGCAGAAGTGGTTACGGTAGTGTGGGCGAGCGTGCAGGAGTCCCCGGCATATGCGGCACCCTACACCCGCGTGCTGGGTGTGTTCGCGGCGGCGGATGTGCCCACGGTCGATACACAACCGATCATTGATGCCGTCCCCGCACACGAACGCTACGCCTTTAACAGCGACCCACACCCTGGCGTCAGCTTGCAGCAACCCGTCGCACAGGCGATTTACGATACACTGGTTGAAAACGGCATTGTCGTTGTAGATTAAGCAAGCGACATGCCACTTATAAGGAAAAACACACATGCCAGAATTTATCTACGGCAACTGGGCAATCCTGGAAACGATGCGTGCCGGGCGGCGTAAGGTGGAGCAGTTGATACTCGCTGACGGTGTTGACGAAAAAGGTGCCACCCGCGAGATTATCACCATGGCGGAAGAACTCAATATTGCTACCAAGCACATGCCCCGCCGCATTCTGGATGACCTCGCAAACGGGAGCAATCACCAGGGCGCAGCAGTTCGGGTGAGTCCGTACCCCTATGTTGACCTGGACGACGTGCTGGAAGCGGCGCAAACCCGTGAGGAAAAGCCGTTTATCTTGCTGCTGGATTTGTTGAAAGACCCGCAGAACGTGGGCGCACTGCTGCGCACGGCGGAAACCGTCGGTGTGCACGGTGTGGTGATGCAAGACCGCCGCAATGTGGACATTACCCCGTCCGTGGTCAATGCGTCGTCCGGTGCGGTAGAGCACCTGAACGTGGTACAGGTGACCAACCTTGTTAATGCAATGAAAGAGCTAAAGCAGCGTGATGTGTGGTTGGTGGGGATGGATGCCGGACCCAATGTGCCGCCTATCGACAAGACTGACCTGAACATGCCCATTGGCATTGTGATGGGCAGTGAGGGCGAGGGAATGCGCCGTTTGGTGAGGGACACCTGCGACCTCGTGCTGAGCATTCCCATGCGCGGTAAGGTTGCCAGCCTCAACGTGGCGGCGGCGGGGGCAATCGCGCTGTATAGTGCATGGCAGGCACGCGACTGGGAGGGCTGGGCGCACGCCTAGCGGACTGACGGTAGCATGATTAAGCGCATCAGGGCGGGGTTGCGGCGGTTACGGAGGGCGTTCTTGCGCCGCACATGGTATGTCTACCGTCCCGTGACGCTGCTGGCACAGGCTCCGCCGGATGAATGCCTAACCATGCTGCGCGACGCCACCAAACCCAGCAAAGAGCGCCTGCACCTGCAAGAGTTGTTCGTGAGCGGGCGGCGCTATGTGCTGGAGCCGCACCGTGAAGGGTTCACGATGCTCACCAACAGCAAGGCGTACTGGCGCTACACAGAAGGCGTGATGCGCGTGCGCCGCCGCACGCGCTCGTCTGCCCGGATGCACGCTACCCTCAGCCCGCTGAGCACGGACTTCACCCGCATCGAACTGCGCTCGCACATCCGGGCGGGGTATTTGCTGAATGTGATCTTTTTGCCTGCGTTCTTCACGTCGATTATCCTGCCGATGCCGTGGGCGTGGTGGGTTATCGCGCTGCTGGTGATTAGCCTGTTTGGGCTGTCTTTCCTCTATCACTACACCAATGCCGCTTACCAGGCAAACGAGATGGTGTTTTTTGTGCAAAAGGTGCTGATGGACAAGCTGGTCACCAGCCTGCCCACACTAAGCGCCGAAAACCCGGATGTGGTGCGTGCCCATGCGGACTTTGAGCGAGAGTGGGAGCGCTTCTATAATGCGCACCGCACAGACGATTAACTCGGAGGCACCCCCATGCTAGACCGTGCAATGCTCTTTGGTGTGTTCAGCGCAATTGGCACGCTGCTGTTTGTGCTGGAACTGGTGCGGCGGCGGAAGCTGCGCGAGGAATATAGCCTGTTGTGGCTGGGCACGGCGTTAGTGCTGCTCACCCTGGCGACCAGCCGCCCCCTGCTGGATACCATCGCCAGTGCGATTGGCATCTTCTACCCGCCGAGTGCGCTGTTCCTGGTGGCGATTGTGTTTATGCTGCTGATTTTGCTGCACTTTAGCACTGTGCTCACACGCCTGACGCAGGAAAACAAGGAAATCGCCCAGCAGATGGCACTGCTGCGCCAGGAACTGGCAGAGGCAAAGGCAGCGCTCCCCAGCACGGACGATGCGCCGTCCGCTAGCTGACCGCACCGTTGTCCTGTGGGGGACGGTGATTTGTGTGCTGGTAGGGTTTGCGCTGCGGGCGCACCTTCTGGGCACCGACGGGCGCTTCCACGCTGACGAAGCGCTGTTTGCGGCGTTTGCTCGTAACGCGGCGGCACGCGGGGAGTGGGCGCTGCCCGGCGACCTGGACAAAACCCCACTCAGCATCTACGCGCAGGCAGTGAGCATGGTGCTCGTCGGCATGGAGTGGGACGGGGCGGTGTGGCGGGTTCTGCTGCTGCGCGGCGAGTTCGCGGCACGTCTGGTGGGCATCTACGCCGGGGCAATGCTGGTGGCGGCGGTGGTACGCTTGGCATATACATCAGGTGCTGGGCGCGGAGCGCTGCTGGCGGGGTTGATCGTTGCGCTCTCTCCCTATGGCATTGCATTCAGTCCGACCGCATTCACAGACATGCCGATGATCCTGTGTGTGACGTTGGCGCTGCTCACGGCGCAGCGTGGGCAGGCGGTTTGGGCGGGTGTTTGGTTGATGCTGGGCTATGCGTGCAAGCAGCAGGCGGTATTGTTCGCGCCGTTGGTTGTGCTGCTGCTTGCCTGGGGCACGGTGGGGTCTGGCACGCTGCGTGCTCGCTCTGCCCTCCAGCGCAGGCTGGGGGCGTTTGTGGCATCTGTGGCGGTTGGGGTGGGTATATTGGCGCTGTGGGATGCTGCCCGTCCTTATCCGTCCGTGCTGCTGCTTGCCACCCAGAACAACGCGCCAGATCGCTTGCTGGTCACGATGGGGAACTTGCTGCCGCGCCTGCGAACGTGGGCGGGGTTGTGGGGTTGGCTTTTGGGCGGCGCGTTTGTGACGTACCCGGTACTGGGGTGGTGCTGCTGGCGGATGTGGTGGACGCGGCGCACCCTGCCGCCGGTAACGTGGGCGCTGCTGCTGTTTGCGCTGGGTTACATGCTGCTGCACTGGCTCGTCCCGCTGAACACCTACGACCGTTATGTGCTGCCACTGCTGCCGCTCACCGCCGTTTTGATCGCGCTGGTGATACGTGAGCGTGTGCTGCTGGTGGCGGTGCTGCTGGCAGCGCTGATGCTGCCCGTTGCGTGGCGTGCGGCAAACGGGCGGGTGCCCATCGGCGGGGATGATGGCGCGAATGATGGCATTATCGAGCTGGCGGATTACCTCAACGGGCGTGAGTTCGGTGCCATTATCTACGATCACTGGACGGGCTGGCAGCTAAACTACTACCTGGGCGCGTGGACGGACAAGCGCCGCGCCTACTACCCGAACCCCCACGCGCTTACAGCAGACGCAGCACTGTATACGCCCGATGTCGCGCCGCGTTACTTGCCCGCACCGCACACGGCAAATGTGCTGCCCTGGTTGGCTGCGCTGGACGCGGCGGGGTTTTCGGCGTGCATCAGCTTTGTTAACCATAACTTTGCCGTCTATGTGCTGGCACCCATCACAGATGACGGTACAAATGCGGCAGCGTTGGCACAAGCGGCGTGTGAGCAGCAGTGAGTTCCTAAACGCAATCTAAACCGCCCGGCATAGTGCGAACCAACAAAATGGGGCATAATTTGCGTTGCCCTGCACCCCATGTGGTGTATGGTAGTGGGGACATATGCACAGACACTGAGGGAGAACTCACGGATGATGATGACACGTTGGGGAACACTAGTCACGCTAGGGGTGCTGCTCGTTATCGCCGGGTGCACGCGGGATGCGGGCGTCCAGCCATTTGAGCCAGCCCAGCCCAGTGGGGACACCACGCCGCTGCCACCGACACCCACCACTGTTTCCATCACCGTGGAGTCCCAATCTGTGCAGACGGAGGCAGTGGTAGAGCCGACGGACACCGACGCGCCAGATGATACGCCAACCGAAGTGCCCGTAGACACAGACATCCCTGTGCTAGACGTGACCGACACGCCCACAACCGCACCCACCAACACGGCGCGTCCAAGCCCGACCCCACGCCCTAGCAACA
Source organism: uncultured Anaerolineaceae bacterium (assembly GCA_964451095.1). Classification (GTDB taxonomy): domain Bacteria; phylum Chloroflexota; class Anaerolineae; order Aggregatilineales; family Phototrophicaceae; genus DAOTTY01. The sequence continues at coordinate 20,218 of CAYVGI010000049.1, read as the reverse complement.
CCCCCGCAGAAGCGGCAGAGCCTACCGAAGATAACGCGATGGTGGAGAGCATGACCGAGGAAGACGACGCCGAAAACGCGGGCGTCATGGGGCAGGCAGAAGAGGACGAGGACACGACACCGCAGGCAGGCTTTACGCCAGCGGTACCGGGTGTGTTTCCATCAGATACACCCATGCCGACCAGCACGCCGCTCGTCACCCGTGAGCCGCTGGTAACGCCGACGCAGGATGGCGAACCCGCCGTGGACGCCGAGGGTGTGCCGCTGGGCGATGGGGACGGCTGTACCTACACAGTACGCGCAGGGGACAACGCCTTCCGTATTGCGGTGAACAACAACATCACCCTGACCGAGCTGCGTGAGGCTAACCCGGCGCTTGCCGGGGAGAACCCGCTGCTGCAACCGGGGCAGGAGTTGGACATTCCGGGCTGTGGGCAGGGTACCCGCGTGAACGTGCCGCCCACGGATGATGATGTGGAGGAGCCGCTTGCTAGCGCGACGCTCTCGCCAGATGGGTTCATCGAGTACACCGTGCAAAATGGCGACACCCTGCTGCAAATCGCCCGTGTGTATGACACCACCATCACCGATATTGTGGAAGCCAACAACCTGACTGACCCGAACCGCCTCTCTGTCGGGCAGGTGCTGCTCATCCCAGAAGGCTCCGCCAGCGCGGGCGACGAATAACTAACGGCGGGCGGCAGCCTCCCACACGGTCACATCATCGAACAGCGCCCTCACAGGGGCGCTGCCGTTACCGCTGCTGCCCGCCAACGTAACACCTACCGCACCGCTGTTGATGTCGTCGTCGCGTGCTTGGGCGGCAAACTCGCCGTTGACGTACAGCGCCAGGTAATCTGCCACGCAGGCAGCATACAGCGTATTGCCCGCCTCTAGCGGTTCGATTGCAGGATGTTCTGTCCAGTCGACCAGCGGCTCCAGGTCGGGCGCACTGGGCAGCGCCTTTTGGATGCTCACGCGCCCGCTGGACGACAGCAGGAAGTAGTAACCGTCCCCGGCGGCATTGGCGCGGCACATCACGCCGACGTTGGTTGTGCCGCTGAGCGGCGCGTTGCTAGCCCGCGCTGTCACCTCAACGGCGACGTTGCGGGGGAGCACATCGCGCACAGCAACCGCATAACCCACCCCAGCGGGCACACTGCCCAGCAGGGCGCTGTCGGCATCTGCCCAGGCAAACACAGGCGAGCGCCAGTCATTCGCGTCCAGCGCGAAGTCGTCGGTAAACTCCCGACTCAGTCGGAAGACTCGCATTTGGGGGCGGTTGGCGCTGCGCCCGGCAAGCGTGAGCAAAAGCCCCGTCAGCACCACCAAACTGAACAAAGCACCTACAACCAACTGCGGAAATCCAGTAGGATAATCTCTCCACATGGAAGCAAACCTGCGGATATTGGGCAAAATTCGCTGCCATCCTAAACCAATGTTTAGCTTGTTGGCAGGGGTCGTTCGTTGCTCTTTACCTGCTTTTGTATATAATCTTTTTGCAAATGTGTGATGACGACCGAGAGCAAACAAACTAATGATTGAGGTCATGATTGACAGCATCCGCGTCAGTTTGATGTCCCAGCATCGTATCGTGGTGCTAAAGGACAGCAACGGCGAACGCTACTTGCCGATTTGGATCGGTCCGTGCGAAGCAGATGCCATTACAACAGAATTACAGGAAATGCCCCCACAGCGCCCACTAACCCACGACCTGCTGAAGAACGTGATTAAGGAGCTGGGTGGGGATGTTGTGCACATCCTGGTGAGTGAACTGCGCAACGACGTTTACTATGCTCGTGTCGTCGTGGATGTGAACGGCAAGCGCATGGACATCGATTCGCGTCCGTCCGATGCGATTGCCCTGGCGGTACGGGTGAAGGCACCCATCTTCGTGGCGGAAAGCGTGATGGACAAAGCTGCCATCCAGCCGGAAGACGACGTAGAGACCGAGGCGGTGGACGAGCCGGAAGAAATCGAAGAGGGACGCCTGAGCGCCTTCCAGGACTTCGTGGATAACCTGGACTTGGACTTAGACGAAGACGACGACTAAACGCGAACTTGCAGCGTCGCCCCAACCCTATATCGAACGTAAGACGCGCCTGACGGGTTGCTGGTAACGCAGGCGCGTTGTTCATTGCGCCTGTTTACACACGCACGCCCTTGCCCACCAACAGCGAACTGAACCACCATGACAGACTACAACCCACCCATGCTCACCCCATTTGATGCACCCTACGACGAGGACATGGAGCGTATGGTGCTTGGCTCCGTGCTCATCAACTCGTCTGTGTTCCTCACACTGGCGGCGTTCCTCCAGCCGGATGACTTCTACATTCTCCGGCACCAGTACACCTGGGAGGCGTTCGGGCGCATTAGCCAACGGGGGGAGAAGATTGAGCGGCAGACCTTGCGGCGCGAACTGCAAGACCTGAACTACTACGATGCCGTCGGCGGGGAGATGTTCATCACGGAACTGGTGAACAGCACCCCCAGCGCCCTCTATGCGGAGCAGTACGGGCAACTTATTGAGCGTGATGCCGTGCGGCGGCGGTTGTTGGTCGCCGCAGACGAAATCCGGGGCATTGTGGGTGACCGTGAAAAGGCGCTAGAGGAGGTCATCGCCGCAGCAGAGGCAAGCCTGTTCGCTGTCTCCGAGCGGCGCACCCAGCGCGACATCATCTCCATGCAAGAGGCGGCAAGCCTGTACTTTGAGCGCCTAGAGACGATGATGCAGCGCGGGCAGAAGGGCTTGGGCGTGCCCAGCGGCTTTAAAAAGCTGGATACCCTGCTGGGGGGCTTGCAGCGCAGTGACTTGATCCTGTTTGCTGGGCGACCGGGTATGGGCAAAACGTCGTTTATGCTGTCCCTGGCGCTGAATGCGGCAGCACAGCACGATGCGCGTATCCTGGTCTTCTCGCTGGAAATGGGCGTGGAGCAGCTTGTGCAGCGCCTGGTGAGCATGGAAACGGGCATCAATATGCAGCGCCTGCGCACGGGGGAGTTCAACGCGCACGAGGAAAAGCGGCTGGTAGAGGCGCTGGGGCGCATCAGCGAGCACAACATCTTCCTGGACGATTCACCGTCGCTCACACCGATCCAGATGCGTACCAAGTGCCAGCGCGTTAAGCACGAGCACGGGCTAGACCTGATTATTTTGGATTATGTGCAGTTGATGCACGCGCCCGGCTACAACAACAACCGCGTGCAGGAGGTGAGCTTCATCAGCCGTAACCTGAAGGAGCTTGCCCGTGAGCTAAACGTGCCGCTGCTAAGCGCGGCGCAGCTTTCTCGTGCGGTTGAACAGCGTGCAGACAAGCGTCCGCAGCTCAGCGACCTCAGGGAAAGTGGCTCGCTGGAGCAGGATAGTGACATCGTGATGTTCCTCTACCGCGACATCGTGTATAACGAAGCAACCGAGTATCCCAACCAGGCGGACATCATCGTGGCGAAGCACCGCAACGGACCGACAGATACCATCCCGCTGTACTTTGACCAGACGATCACGCGGTTTATGGACGGCACCCGCCAACAAGTTGACCTGAGCACGATTTGACATGACTGAAACCAATATATTCCAGGGCTTTAGTGCCCAAGATCGCCACATTATCGTTCCAGAGCCGTTCTTTAGCGACCTGCTGCCGTTGATTAACGATGTTGCAGAACTGAAGCTGACGTTATTTTGCATGTGGGCGTTGCAACAGCGCGAAGGGCGCTACCGTTACCTCACCTGGGCGGACTTCACATCCAGTGCGAGCTTAATGGATGGGCTGCAAGCAACGGCACCCGACGCACCACCGAAAGATACGCTTGCTGCCACGCTGGAACGTGTGGTAGCACATGGGGTGCTGCTGCCCACGCAGATTTCGCGTTCGGATGGCGGCGAATTAAAGCTATACTTTATGAACAGCGCACGCGGACGCGAGGCGTTAGCGGCAATCGAGCAGGGGCGTGCGTCCTTTGATGAGCACGAACAGGTGGAGATCCTGCCGCCACGCCCAACCATCTACCGCCTGTACGAGCAGGAAATCGGCACGTTAACGCCAATGATTTCCGACGACTTGAAAGACCTGCAGAGCACTTACAGCGAGGAGTGGCTGCGAGACGCCATCCGCGTAGCAGTGCGCGAGGAAAAACGCAGCCTCAAGTACGTTGCAGGTGTGCTGCTACGCTGGCGCAAGCAAGGGAAGACCAACGATGAAATCAATCCGCAAAACGAACCTATGGTCGACGATGGGTATGGACGACGCTTCATTACCGGAAAATATGCAGACTTCATCGACCACTGAGCCACAACCCTGCAAGACGTGCGGCGCGATGGAACTGCTGTGCAATGGGCTGGGGTTTTACGACCTGGATGTACCGCCAGGAGACCCCAACTTTAGCAAGGTGTTCCGCTGCCCAAACAACCCGCTGGAACAGGACGACGACCGCAAGGACACGCTGCGCCGGCTGAGCAACCTGGGCAGGTATAAAGACGCCAGCTTTGAGAACTTCCAAATTGCGCCCGGTGGCATGTCCGACACAGCAGAACAATCGCTGCACCTTGCCTTCACGACCGCGCAGCGCTTTGCCCAGAACCCGCACGGCAAGTGGATTGTATTTGCGGGCAGTTACGGCAGTGGCAAAACGCATCTTGCCGCCGCCATCGGCAATGCCCGGCTAGAGCAGGGCGAGTTCGTGTTGTTTGTGACCGCGCCAGACCTGTTGGACACACTGCGCGGCTCCTACGCGCCAGATGCAGACATGAGCTACCGCGACCTGTTCGAGCGGGTGCGCCAGGCAGATATGCTTATATTGGATGACCTGGGGGTGGAGAACCCGAGCGACTGGGCGAAGGAAAAGCTGTTCCAGTTGCTTAACCACCGCTACACAGATCGGCTGGCAACCGTAATTACCACCAATATCGACATTGATACCCTGGACCCGCGCCTGCGCAGCCGGATGCTGGACATGGATGTGGTGGAGCATGTGCGCATCACCGCGCCGGACTATCGCAGCTTCCACACCAACGAAAAAGAGCGCCTAAGCGACCTGCACCTGTACAGCGACCTGCAATTTAACAACTTCGATGTGCGCAGCGGCTGCAAACCGTCGGAGTCGCAAAACCTACAGAAGGCGCTGCGCACCGCACAGGAGTATGCGGAAACTGCCGACGGCTGGCTGGTATTGATGGGCGAAAGCGGCACGGGCAAAACGCACCTCGCCGCCGCTGTTGCCAACTACTGGCGGCAGCACGGCGCGGACGTCATGTTTGTGACTGCGCCAGACTTGCTGGATTACCTGCGGCGCACCTTCAGTGCAGAAAGTAACGTCACCTTTGATGCACAGTTCCAGCAGGTGAAGAACACACCGCTGCTGGTGCTGGATGACCTGGACGCGGCAGACCACACCAAACCATGGGTGCGGGAAAAGCTGGTGCAGCTTATAAAACATCGCTACGTGCGCCGCCTGCCGACCGTTGTCACCACAAATAACACGCTGGAAAAGCTGGATGGGCAAATCCGTACACGCCTGAGCGATATGCGCCTCTCCCGGTTGTTTGCGATTGCCACCCGCCCCTATGTGGAGCGGCGGCGGAGCAGCATGTAGCGCTATGCGTGCCCGAAGACCGCAAAGTGCCCTCACCATCCGCCCCTACCAGCGGCGGGATATGAACAGTGCCCGTGACCTGGTGTTTTTTAACTTCCATGCCCACACCCACCTGGACTGGCAAACCGTAGATGAGTTCCTGCGGGAAGACCCGCAGATGCTGTGGGTTGCGCACCGCGAGGGGCGCTTGGTGGGCATCATGGGCGCGTCCGATGTGATGGAGGGTACCTGTTGGCTGCGCATTGCCGGGGCGGAGGACAGCGACCAGCCCAAGGCGGTTGTGCGCGAGATGTGGGCGTGGATGTGCCAAGAACTGCAAACCCTGGGGGTGCACACGGTGGCGGCGCTGCTACTGCGAGATTGGATGCAGAGCTTGCTAGAGGAGTTCGGCTTCCGTTACATGGAGGACATCGTGACGCTGCGGCGCTATGGGCGTCACCTGCCTGCTGCCGCCAGCGCAGAGCCACACATCCGCCACATGGAACACGACGACATTGCGCGGGTGCACGCTATCGACCAGGCGGCGTTCTCTCCGCCGTGGCAGATGTCCCTGGCAGAGGTGCGCCACGGGGCACGGATTTCGGCGTACAGCAGCATTGCAGAACTAGACGGGCAGCCCATCGGCTACCAGATTGCCACCACGCATGGGTTAAACGGGCACCTGGCGCGGTTGGCGGTGCTGCCCAGCGCCCAGGGGCGGGGCGTGGGCGGGGCGCTGGTGCGGGACATGCTGGCGTGGTTTAACCGCCGTAATGTGCTCGCCATCACCGTGAACACCCAGGACGGCAACATCCGTTCCCAGCGGCTGTACGAGCGTTACCACTTCCAGCGCAACGGTTACGACCTGCCGATGTGGATTACCGAGATTGGGTAAGCAGGTGGCGGTGGTTGGTTGTCAGTTCACGGTTCATCGTTCATAGTGGTGAGTGGTGAAACAGAAACGCATGAAACAACACGCCGCGACCGCACCACACGTACGGTACCCACGATGTGCACTGCCCTAAACCTGGATTTGTGACCGTACTCCACTTTAGCCACCCACTGACTACTGTTCACCGTAAACCAAAACCAATAACCGAGCACTGACCATGACCATCATCTACCACGACCACCACGCAGACCCATCTTTCCTACAAGGCAAGCCCGTTGCTGTCATCGGCTACGGCAACCTGGGGCGTCCGTTCGCGCTGAACCTGCGCGACAGCGGTGTCCAGGTTATTGTTGGCACGCGCAGCGAGGAAACTCGCCAGCAAGCAGCGGCAGATGGTATGCATGTGACGACCATCCCGGTAGCGGTGCAGCAGACGAACATCGCTGTGATGACCATCCCGGACGAAGTGATGCCCCCGGTGTACCTGGAACAGGTGTCGCCGTACCTGCGCAAGGGCGAGGCGATTGTGTTTGCCAGTGCGTACAACGTCGCGTTTGGCTACATCGAAGCACCGCCGTTTATTGATGTGGCGCTCATCGCGCCGCGCACGCTGGGGGACGCTGTGCGTGCGCGTTACCTGGATGGGCGTGGCTTCCACAGCTTTGTGTCTGTAGGGCAGGACGCAACGGGCATGGCGTGGGATGTGGTGCTGGCGCTGGCGAGCGCGTTGGGGTCATTAAAAGCAGGTGCCATTGAGATCAACTTTGAGCGCGAGGCAGAACTCGACCTGTTTATCGAGCAGGCAATCTTGCCCGCCTTCCAGCACATGATGATTACCGCCGCCAAGCTGCTCATCGACCGGGGCTACCCGCCGGAGGCAGTCCTGGCAGACCTGTACCTATCCGGTGAGTTTGTGGACTACCTGGAACGTGCTGGCAAACACGGTCTCATCCAGGCGATGCGCTTTACAGCCCCCCACACGCAATACGGGCTGCTCAGCCGGATGGATCGCTTTAAGGATTTGAAGCTGGAGCGGCTGATGGAAGTAACGCTGGAGCAGATCAAGGACGGGAGCTTTGCGCAGGAGTGGGCAAAAGAATACGCCGACGGCTACCCCCGCCTCGAAAAGCTGTACAAAGCACAGGAGCGCGACGATTTGTGGGACTGGGAACAGCAAACGATAGAACTGCTTGCCGAAGACTAACTGCCGGGTATATCATGATTGGTACATAGACCGTGCAACACGCGAAAGGTTGGCGATTATGACAGCAACTCCCGACGAAATCATCGTCTCGTTGATCGAAGATTTCAAGAACGACAACCCGGACATCCGCGAGCGTGCTGTGGTGCAAGCACTCGACCACGGTGATGCTGCCGTGCTGCCGCTGATTGACGCACTAGAAAGCCCGAACCCGAACGTGCGGCACATGGCGGTGTGGGCGCTAGGCGAACTGGGCGACAAGCGTGCCGTAGATCCACTCATCTACTGCCTGGACGACGACGACGAGCGCGTGCAAGACTGGGCAGCACGCGCCCTGGGCGAAATGAAGGCATCTGCTGCTGTGCCTGCGCTCATCAACCTGCTGGATAACCCCACGCCGTCTACCCGGCGTAATGCCGCCGCCGCCCTGGGTTGGATTGGCGACCCGCAGGCAGTTCGCTCACTCATTGGGCTATTGAACGACCCTGACCCGCTGGTGCGCAGTAGTGTGGCAAGTGCGCTGGGGCGTTTTCGGTCGGAGGAGGCAGTCGGTCCGATTAGCGTGCTGCTAAACGATGGTGATACGTGGGCACGCAGCCAGGCAGCACACGCCCTGGGGGAAATCGGCAGCGAGACCGCACTGCCTGCGCTGCTGCGCACCCTGGAAGACCCCGGCGAGTGGGTGCGCTATAACGCGGTGTGGGCGCTGGCGGCAATTGGCAGCCCGGAGGCGTTCGAGCCGCTGGTGCAGATGCTGCACAACGACGATAGCGTCAATGTGCGCCGAGGTGCAGCGGAAGCGCTCGGTGTGCTGGGCGACAAGCGTGCCGTGCCCGAACTCGAACAGTCCTTTGACAATGAGGACACCCAGAACCTTAAGCGCGTGATCCAGCAGGCAATGGAAATCCTGAAGAAGCGCAACCAATAGCCCGCGACGCTACTCTGCCACCTGCACCGGAATCGGGTGGAAGCCCTCTGGTGTGGTGGTGGGCAGCCGGGCACCGCTGGCATAGCTGTAAAGCCCCACCGCCAGCCGATAGCCCCCCGGCTGCACATCCGCCGGGAGTGGCAGCATGATCGCGTCACTGATGTACACCTCCTGCGGGTCGTCCCACGTTGAGGTGGGGCGCTGCGCTGTGAGGGGAGGCGCGTCGTGCTGGGCGACCATATCGAGGCTATCTGCCGGGTAGAGGTGCACAAACAGCGAGTAGTCCTCTTGTGGCGTCGTCTCCGCCTCCCAGAACAGCCGCACGCTCACAGCGTCGCCCGCTTGAGCGCTGTCCGTCAGGTCGTAGCCCACCAACTGTATGGCATCCCCGAACGCCACATCGGTCGCTACCTGCGGCGGCAGCACCCGGTACATATAGCCCTCGTTCAGCCCGTTCAAAATGGCGCTGTGCCACAAGAAGATATCCGGCGCGGGGAACGTCTTCACCAGCAGCATATCCCCGAAGATCGCCTCTGCCTGTTCTGGCGTGTACTTCTCCGCGATTTCCTTGTCCGTGATGAGCACATGCGTGATGTTGCGTGCGTCCAGCTCATCGGGGGATTGTTCTGCCAGTGCGGTGTAGGACTCGTGCCACCACTCGAACGGTTTATCGCCGTCGTAGCCACCCCACGGACGGTTCCACGCCTGGGCAAACGTACTGCTCGCGCTCACCCACACCAGCCCCTCACGCGGCAGGGAGTCGTCTGCCCAGTCCCACATGTCCGTCATGATGTGGGGCTTCTGGTAGTTGTTGTACAGCATGGCGTTTTGCGCGATAAACCCCGGCGCGTGCCCCACAATTGGTATCAGCAGCGGGATGCTCACCAGGGCGGCGCGGGCGTATGCGGGGAAATCCCGGTCTTGTGTCCACGCTTGCAATGCCCACACCATCTGCGCCACCAGCGCGCCCCACAATATCAACATGGGGATGCCGCCCGGCAGCACATGGCGCAGCTTGCCCGCTTCTAGCCGTGCCAGCGTGAACGTGGACGCCAGGAACATCGCCAGCACGAAGTACACCAGCAGCACCGCTACAAAGCGCAGGTCTAGCGTGCGCCCACCCCGTGCCCTGCTGTAGAAATACGCGGCAACCCCGCCAATAATCCCAAACCAGAACGCGGGCAGCCCAATCACATAGATGGCAAAGCGGGCGTTTTCAATCGTGCGGTTGTAGTCCAGGATGTACTGCACCCCCACAGAGCGGAACGTGTCGTACTCGCGGTGGTTCACCGACGTGCCAAACACATCCTCTACGCCGAACAGGTAGTACATTGCTGCCAGCGCCACCACCGCATACACTGCCATCCACGGGAGGGTGCGGCGCGGTGCCTGCACGAACAATGCCAGCGCCGCCGCACTAAACGGCAGCACCGCGAACACGTTTGGTGTTTTGGCGTAAATTGCCATCACGCCACACACCAGCGAGATCAACAGCCACGGCGGTGCCGCCCTGCGCCAACCGTGCAGCGCGGTTGCAATCGCCGCCGCCCCGAACAGGTAGCCGTATGGGTCGGGGATGGCGAGTGAGTTAATGTCGATGATGTGCGGGGCAAACGCCCACACGAAACCGGATGCCACCGCCGCCGGGACGCCGCCCACCTGCCACGCCGCCCACATGATGAACGCCGCCGTCAGGGTGCCCACGAACACCGCTTGCAGCCGCAGCGCGTACACATGCTGGGATGGCAGCAGCCAGTCGTGCTCGCGCAGGGCGTCGTTTAGCCCCAGCGCGACCAATGCTGCTAGCTCCCACGTCGGACCGCGGGTGGCAAAGCGCTCCTCCGGGATGTAGGCGGCATCTTCGTAGCCCATGTAGTGCTGGAGTAAGATGTAGTAGTTCGCCTCATCGGAGTAGTCGATGTAGGGGAGGAAGCGCTCGAACGTTGCCAAACGCAGCGCTAGCCCGCCCAGCACAATCGCGCTCAGCAGCCCGACTGTTAACCAGGTCGTTATGCCGCCGACGGCAGGGCGTGTGCGGGCAGCAGTGCCCTGCGGAGCAGCAGCGGATGGGAGATGCGTGTCCATACGGGGTTATCTTTCGTCTGGTTTGCCGCGCCGCATCATAGGGCGAACGACTTTGGAGCGTCAAGCCTCACTCGCGGATTTTGCGGTGTACCACAGCGTAGTCTACGTCGGTTGCCATCCTGCGGATGACGCGCTCTACCACGGCGGCGGCACGGTGAACGCCAACCGTCGGGCGTGGGTGCCCAAACGACGCCAGCTTGAGCGTGTACTCGCCGGGGTGCCCCTGCCGTGGCACCACCAAAAAGCCGACATGCTGGTCAATGGTCGGTTCCTTCACAAACACCTCAAACAGCGCACTCTGGGGGCTGTGAAAGGCGTTCATCACGGTGACGTGAATGTCTTCGTCGTGGAACGACTCGGTGGTGCGCTCAAACCGCTCTACCATGTGGGGCAAGCTAAGCGCGGTCGCAAATACAATGTTCGGCATGGGCAGCTCTCGGATGACGGGCACGTCGGGCGCAGTTGTGTCGTTGCGGCGGTAGGCGAAATACTTGTTGGTGCGCCCTTCTCGGATCGCCTTCGCTTCGTATTTGGTGGTGATGCGGTTGTCGATTGTAGCAGACCACGGCGTGGGGAACATGTTGGTCAGTGCGGGGGTGTTCGCCAGCAGGTCATAGCTCATCTCGGCGTAGGCGTCAATATCGGTGGCAAGGTAGAAGGTGCCGCCGGGCACCAGCCGATTGGCAATGGCATCCACGGTAGGGCGCTGCATCACGCGGCGGTGGGCGTGCCCACTCTTGAACCAGGGGTCGGGGAAGTTGATGTGAATTTGCTGCACGCTGGCGGGTTGCAGCAGGTGCCCTAGCAGTGTTTCTGCATGACCGAAGAGCACGCGCACATTGGGCACGCCGCGTCGCATCACGCGCCGCTCCACTGTTTCCAACGGCTTACTCGCAACTTCCACGCCAATGATGTTCGCCTGTGGGAACTGCTCCGCGAGGTGGAACAGCATCTGCCCGTAGCCAAAGCCAATCTCCACAATCAGCGGGCGGTTCGCGCCGGGCGTGCCGAACACGTCGTCCCAGTCCGGTGACCAGGGCAGATTGAGCGTGCTTAGTTGGCGTTGTTGTACGGTCATCGTTGGGTGGTCGTCAATTGCGCTGCGGTTATTTGTCGATTTTAATGGAAGCGGAACACGAACCGTAGCGCAGATTTAGTAGGTAGCGACTTGCCACACCTCGCGGTGGCACGATGATGAAAATCACCCGGCAAACATAAGATAATACTTGGGAGATGCAACATGATATGGCTTGAACGAATACGTGTTAGGGTCACAGTACGCTACATCCTTGTTCTGGTGTGCGCTGCGCTGCTTTTCGCATCCGCCCACGCCCAGACCATTCCCGACTGCGACTCCGCCGCACCGCTGGCACATGGCAGACCCTCGATCTCACCGGACGGACGCTACACGGTTTACTTTGACTGCTACGCACCAGACGCTAGCACCTACACGGTCTATGTCTACGATACGGAAACGGACACGACCGCCGAACTGGGCACCACTGCCCCTGACCTGCGCACGGAAACCCTGTTCGTGGCTCGCTGGCTGGCGGACACAGAGGTTGCCATCCGTGCGGAGACGGGGGGCGGCACGTACAACTGGCGCTCGGTGTATATCGCGGATGCTGCTGCACCAAACTCACTCAGGGAAATCGCGCGTGATTACGTGTCTGTGCCACATTACGGAGAGAATCCGCCGCGCTATGAGTGGACTGTTGAGGATGGCGTGACGGAAACGATCACAGTGTACCGCTATGATGTAAAATCAGGGGAGACGGCGGAACTGTACACGGGGGACTGCCTGCCCCGCGACGACCAGCGCAGCGAACTCAGTTGCCATATGGTCACGCCGAACACGAACGCGGATTTTACGGACGATGGCGAACCGACACGCCTGATCTTGAACGTAGGCGACAGTGCGCGGGAGATCAAAACGGTGGAGGTGCGGGCGCTGCCGGGCGGCGACTTGCTCTACAGTGTGGATGCACTGGGCGCGGGTTACGCCCGCTGGCTGAGCGCTGATACGCTCGCCGTGTTCAACCTGGAATTTGATTTCGACGGTGGTGGGTTCGGGGGGCGTTTTGTGCAGCTTGATGACGCGGGTGCGGTCGTGAACGAAGCGCCGTTTGTGCTGCCCGTGGGTGAGGAACTCACAGCGCGACCGCCATGGCTAGGCGAACAACAGCAACTTATTGATTAGTGAGGCAGCCGACGATGACCCTACAAGAACGCTTTATCATCCCACCAGCAGAACGAGGTTGTGTCATCGGAGCAGACAACGGAAAATGCAGCACTCACGATTAAAGTGCAAAATTACACTGCTGCAGGTGTGGTCGTCTGGGGGGTTCGACCTGAGCAGCGGTGAGTAGAAATATTTGAGCGCGGCAAGAAAACCGTGATCCTGCGCGAAGGTGATACCCTCACAGGTGATGGCTTGCTGCCCGATTTCGCACTGGATGTGGGGCGCTTGTTTAGGCGGCTGCCCGGCTAGCCCTGCCCGCCCATAAACAAGGGGTGCCAAGTTGAGGTACACGCTGCGGGGCAGTCTGTTACAATTCATATCGTATGGTGTGTAGATAGGGCAGTGGTTGAAGAGTAGCGCATGGACGACACCGAACTATTAAAACTCTTCTGGACAGAGGTGGGCGAATACCTCGACATCATGAACCAGAATGTGATGGCGCTGGAAATGTCTGTGCCGGACGACGACGCCGGCGCGTTTGTGGAGCGGCTGCGCGAACTCAATCGGCTGGCGCACAGCATGAAGGGCGCTGCCCGTGCTGTAGGCGTGCCGACGGTGGAGACACTGGGCTATCACATGGAGGAAGTGTTCGAGGCGTCCCTGAAGCGTGGGCTAGCGCTAACGCCAGAAATTGCTGATCTCATCTACGATGCGCTGGATTTGGTGCAGACGGAAGCGAACGGCGACACGGTAGACCCGGATATGCTCACAGAGGTTGTGGCGCAGTTGCAGCGTGCTGTACAGGAGAACGCAACCCTACGCGAAGACACGCCCCCTGACCTGCCCGCTGGCAATGGCAGTCCACGTCAATCGGATACCTTCACTGCCGTGCCGCCGGAGGACAACCCCACCGGGACTGCACCATTCATCCGCAGCGATGACGAGCTTGCCCGCCCGCCTGCTGCCAACAGCACCACCAACACCCCCAACGGCAACGACGCCCATACAAACACTCCGGTTGAAGTCCCTGCCACCCCGATGGACACGCCAGATGCCCCGGTGCCGCCCTTTGTTTCCCAGCCGCCGCAGGCGACGCCACAGAAGCGCATGACGCAGACGATGCTCGTGCGCCCGCCAGAAGACACGGTGCGCGTCTCCGTGGATAAACTCGACCGCCTGATGCAAGACTCTAGTGAACTGCTTGTGACGCGCCTGCAAAGCGAAGAGCGCAAACAGCACGTCGAGATGCTGCGCCGCCTGCACGGGCGCTGGGCAAAGGAGTGGCGGGCAGTGCGGGCGAGCTACATCCGCCTGGCACGGAAGCTGCAAACCGAGGAGAAATCTGAGGAGATGCGCGACCTGCTGGAGTTCCTGGAGACGAACCAGCGCTACCTGGCAGATGCTACCCGCGAGATCGGCACGCTTGCCGGGGCAGTGTCCAACGATACAATGCGCCTTTCCACATTGACGGATGAGATACAAGATCGGGTGAGTTCGCTGCGGTTGGTGCCATTTGATACCGTCCTGGGCACGCTGCACCGAACCCTGCGCGACAGTTCCCGCGAGACGGGCAAAGAGGCTTACCTGGACGTGATGGGCAGCACCACAGAGATTGACAAGACTGTGCTAGAGCACCTCAGAGACCCAATCATGCACCTCATTCGCAACGCCGTGGATCATGGCATTGAAACGCCGACGGAGCGCGAAGCGATCGGCAAGCCGCCCGCTGGCTGGGTGTACTTGAACATCGAAACACGCGGCAGCGAGATCATTATTATGGTGGGGGACGACGGGCGCGGCATTGATGCGGAGCGCATCCGGGCGCGAGCGCTCGCTGTTGGGCTTATTACACAATCCCAGGCGCAGGCGATGAGCGAAGATGAGGCGCTGTCGTTGATCTTCCACCCAGGGCTAACCACCCGTGATGAGGTGACGCCTATCAGCGGGCGTGGTGTGGGCATGGATGTGGTACGCGACCGGGCGGAGAGCTTGCGCGGTCGGGTGAGCGTGACCAGTAAGCTGGGCGCGGGCACCATAACGACGATCAGTGTGCCCGTATCGCTTACGCGCATTCGGGCTGTGACACTGCGCGTGGAGGAGGAGTACTACGCGGTGCCATCCCTGGCAGTGCAGCGCATGGAGCGATTGCAGCGTGATGACGTGTTCACAGCGGAGGGGCGTGCGGTGGTGCACATTGGAGAGCGCACACTGCCGCTTGTCTCGCTGGGGGATATGCTTAATGTGCCCCTGGTAGGCGGCAACGAGCAAGATGACTTGCTGCGTGTTGTGGTGATGGACGGTGCAGAGCAACGGCAGGTTGCCTTCGCGGTGGATGAACTGCTGAGCGAGCGCGAAATGGTGCTCAAACCGCTGGGGCGCGAGCTTGCCGGGACGCGCTATGTGAGCGGGGCAGCGCTGCTGGGCGGCGGAGAGATCGTGCTTGTGCTGGATGCCAACGACCTGGTGCGCGGTGCCACAGATAGCAAGCTGCCGCTGCGCACGGCACGCCCGGCACCCACCCGTGTCGAGGTGCCATCGCAGCAGTTGCGTGTGCTCATCGCGGATGACAGCATTACCACCCGCACGCTGGAGAAGAACATCCTGGAAACGGCGGGGTGTGATGTGCGCGTTGCCATTGACGGTGTGCAGGCGTGGGAGATGCTGGCGGAGTATCCGTTTGATGTGGTGATTAGTGATGTGGAAATGCCCCGTATGGACGGGCTAGCGCTGACCCGCCGCATTAAGGAAAGCGCTGCTACCAAGCACATTCCGGTCGTCTTGCTCACATCGCTGAACAAGCCCCAACACCGAGAGGCGGGCTTAGACGCCGGGGCAGATGCCTACCTGGTGAAGTCTCGCTTTGACCAGGAAGAGCTGCTGAGCACGATTCAATCTGTTCTCTAACGCCGCAGCATCCCATTACCGTGGCATAATGATAGAAAGCAGAACGACCTATGCCCCCAGAACCCATTAAAGTGCTCATTGCGGAAGACAGCCCCACTGTGCGGCATTACCTCGCTGCCATCATCGAGGAAGCACCCGCCCTGACTGTAGCCGGGATGGCACGCACTGGCACAGAGGCAATCCAGATGGTGGCGGAACTGACACCGGATGTGGTGTCTATGGATGTGCGGATGCCGGAGCTAGACGGGCTGGAGGCGACGAGCTACATCATGCAAACGCACCCCACCCCGGTGGTGATTGTGTCGGGCTTGGTAGAGCGTGAAATTGACCTGTCTTTCCGGGCATTGCAAGCGGGCGCACTGGCAGTGGTTCCCAAACCGACGGGACGCACGCATCCCGATTTCCCGAACCAGCGCCAGCAGCTTGTGACCACACTGCACGCGATGGCAGGGGTACGGGTAGTGCGGCGCTGGGCAAATGGCAACGAAGCGCCCCAGCGCACCCCCAAGACGTACCACACCACACGGATGCGCCCCAAACCGCAGTTCGTGGCAATCGCTGCCAGCGCGGGCGGTCCGAGTGCGCTGGCGATACTGTTGAGTGGGATGGGGGCGCACCTGAGCGTCCCGATTGTGATTGTGCAGCACATGCCAGGGGAGTTCATTAGCGGGCTGGTGCGCTGGCTCAGCAAGTTTACGGATGTGCCTGTACAACTCACGCGGCACGGGCAGGTGCTTGCACCCGGTGTGGTACACTTGGCTCCCGGTGGGGCACACGTGCACATCTACAGGGAGCGCGGGCGGTTTGTTGCACTGCACGATACCGTGCCCGGTAGCCACCGTCACCAGCCTGCCGCTGATGTGTTGTTCACGTCTGTTGCAGAGATGTGCGGTGAGCGCGGCGTGGGGATTGTGCTGACGGGGATGGGGGACGATGGTGCGCGGGGGTTGCTGGCAATGCGGCAGGCAGGCGGGCGCACATTCGCCCAGGACGAAGCGAGCAGCATTGTGTTTGGAATGCCAGCGGCTGCGATCCGTCTAGGCGCAGCAGAACGGGTCATGTCTCCCATACAGCTAGCGGCAGCGCTCCAAAAATTGTTGTAAAATTGAACAGTTGTTATACGTGGGCGCAAGCGCCCGCAGATGCCTATTACAAACACGTCATTGAGTGAAGTGACTAAGGGAAAGCAGCAACGCTTATGGCACTAGACGCCCTGCTGGTTGAGGACAGCAAGACCCAGGCAGCACAAATTAAAGAGATTTTGGAAAGTGTGGGGCTGCGTGTACGCGTTGCCTATGACGGTCCGGAGGGGCTGCGCGACGCGATTGAGAACCCGCCGTCTTTGGTGGTGCTGGACGTAAAGCTGCCGAGTATGGATGGGTTCCAGGTGTGCCGCCGCCTTAAGCGCAACCCGGTAACGGCGAAGGTGCCCGTCATTATGCTGACGGAGAAGGCAGGACCGAAGAGCACCATGTCCGGGCTGCGTGCCGGGGCAGATGATTACATCCCCAAGGACGTGTTCGCGTCGGAGCACCTGATTACGACGTTGAAGGAACTGGGTATTTTGGAAGAGGAATAGCCCGTAACCGTCGGCGGCTGATGTGCCGCTGCCATAGACAGACCGCTTGGAGAAAATAGCGCCATGACGACGCCAAACAGCCCATATAGCATGATCCCACCGGTGATGACCGTGCGCGTGGAAGACGCGATGGATATTATGATCGTGCGGGACACCACACGCCGGGCAGCGGGGTTGGTGGGGTTTACCCCGGCGTACCGCGCCCAGCTTTCTAGCGCTGCTGCTACCCTGGCGGAACTTGTGCTGAAGACAGGCGAGGTACACACCATCCGCATGACAGGGGTGACCGATGGCGGCAAGCGTGGTTTGCAAATTAGCCTGTCTACGCCGTGGCTGGCGGGGGCTTCTGCCAATAATGTGCTGATGGCGCTGCGCACCAAGCTGGGCGAGCTGGTCGACGAGATCATGCTTACTGGCGGCGAGGAGCCGACTATCATCATGGTGATGTGGCTTACTGCGGAACGCGCCCAAGACACTGCCCAATCTCGCAGCACAAACCCTGATGACTGAGCAAACACCCCAACAAACCGCCATGCTGTTGGTGACGGTGTGCCAGCAGCATTACACCGTCACCATTGATGAGGTGGTGGAGGTCTCCGCAATGGTGGAAAGCGCCCGCCTTAGCGAGGAAACCCACCCGGCGGTACACGGGGTTATCGTGCGGCGGGGGCTGCCGCTGGTGCTCATAGACCTGCGTGTGCTGTTCTACTGCACAGATGCGCCCGTCTCCTTGAACACATTGTTTGTCGTGGTCAAACATCATAAAGAACTTGTAGGGTTTATCGTAGACCATGTGGAAGGGGTGGTATACTTGGATTTAGACGATGTACGCCCTGTGCGGGGTGGTCATGGCTTTGTGCGCGGTGTGCTTGCCCACAACCACCTGCTGGTGCAGTGGCTGAGTGCGTCGGCAGTCGTCGCTGGTACGCTCCCCGCAGAAATGTAGACGATAAATACCATGCAAAACTTGTTTCGCAAAGAACGCATCCTGGTGGTCGCCAACGACCATGTGCTGAGCGGTCACATCCTGGAGACGCTGCGCGACGCTGGCGGCTACACTGTGAGCACCGTGACAACGTTTGAAGATGCGCTTAGCGAGATTTTGCAAAACGATTTTGACCTCGTTGTCACCCAGGCAGAACTGCCAGACCTCAGCGGCATGGACTTGCTGGCGGTTATCGGCGGGCTGCGCCCCAAAACGCGGGTGATTATCATCGACGATGACCTCTCCCCCAAGAGTGCGGTGGCGGTGTATCGGCTGGGGGCGATTGATTACCTGTACAGACCGCTCAACATGTCCTTTTTCCTGATGCAAATCGAGCGCCACCTAGAGGCAGAGCGGGAAAAGAAGCGTTACGAAAAAGCAGGTGAAGTCGCGCCGGAGAAGGCGACCACGCTGGAAGCACGCGCCCGCCGCCTAGACCCCAACACGCGCTCTGCGGCGCTGGTGCTGGGGCGGGAGCAGTTCGAGAACATTAACATCGAACTGCGGCGGCTGCTGAACCACGTTAAGGCGAGCTTCGTCGGGTTGGTAGACGCAGACGGTAATATGGTGGGCGCGGCGGGCACGCTGGAAGCGTATGACCTGCAACTGCTTTCCGCATCGCTAAACATTGACCACGCCAAACAAAACACGCTGGCGGCGATCTTGGAAGAAAACAGGTTCCACTCCACCTACTTTGAGGGGGAGAAGAACGGGGTATACATCATTGAGTTTGGTGCGCCCTACATCGTGTCGTTGGCGGTCATCTGCGACAGCGACGTGAAAGCGGGTATGGTGTGGTTGTACAGCAAGCGCACTGCCAATATCATAGACAACATCCTGAAGTCCATCCCGGCACCGCGTCATGTTCCACGCCTGAGCATGTAACACGCTGCTGCCGTGCCCACAAACGCAAGCAATTTAGGAGCAACACACCATGTGGCGAATGATCTGGCAGGTTATCAAGTTCATCATCTGCCGCTTTTTGTAGAGCACCGTACCGCATCAGTGCCCGTTGGCGTTGATGCGTTCCTGGTTCACCTGTTCGCCCTGCACGCCGTCAATGCTCTGGTCGTAGAACATAACCGTGCGGATGGGGAACGGGATGTTGAAGCCCTCTTCTGTAAGCCGATTTTTCATCGTGCGCAGCACCGCGTCTTGCGCACGCAGCACATCCACCTTAAAGGGCTTTGTCCACCAGCGCACCCGGATGATGATGGCACTGTCTCCCATTTCCATCATGATGGTGTCCGGTTTGGGGGATTTGAGCACGCCGGGTGTTCCTTCCATGACCCGCTGCATAAGCTGCTGCGCCCGGATGATGTCGCTCTCGTAGCCGATGCCCACATCGTACTCGCTGCGGCGCTGGTCGAACGCGGTGTTCACTATCACGGAGCCTTTGTACAGTTCGCTGTTGGGCACAACCACGCGCCGTCCGTCGTAGGTGCGGATGTACGTGGCGCGGATTTGAATCTCCTCTACCGTGCCCTCATAGTCCCCGGCGATGATCTGGTCGCCAATGTGGAAGGGCTGGTCTAGCAGCAGCAGGATACCCGCCAGGAAGTTCTCGAAAATATCGCGGAAGGCAAAACCCACAGCAATACCGCCCACACCGAGGATCTGAATAAGTTCTGAGGGTTGGAATGTGGGCAGCGCAATGGTCATTGCCACCAGCACCCCGACCCCGATGAGCACCCCACGCACCAACCGACCCAACAAGATCGACAAGGTTTGGGAGCGCTTGCCCTGTGGCAGCAGGCGCACCACCCGCCGCACCACAAAGCCAGACGCCCGGTAGAATGCGAAAAAGACGATCAGCCCAATAATAATTCCCGGTAGCGCCGCAATCAGTTGGGCGGTGCCGTCGCGCAGTATGAAATACGCTTGATTGAGTG